>NZ_VTYA01000068.1:0-1294 GCF_013114135.1 Vibrio sp. 03-59-1 | reverse complement strand
TCTCCATAAGCGTCTATTTATATTTAAAAATAGTCTACTTAAACTAACTTGGCGCCACTAGAACTCAATAAAAACGTACCCTTACAGAGAAACAACCTAACGCCGCATTAAGGTGTGACGCACGCTTGGCTATACTTGAGCGAAGCGAAAAGCCAAGCGTAAGGAATCACTCTTAAATGCTTTGTTATATTCGTAGCCTATTGATTAAAAAGCTGTTCTACCGTTTTCATTGGTAAGAACATACGAATACGCCCATTATGTTCACACAATACTTCAAAGCCGAACTTCGTATAGAACACTTGAGCAGAATCAGTCAGACAGTCCACAACAATTGCGTATGCTCTCATGTGATGGTTCACTTCCCACAAGTACTTCAGTGCACGAATTAGACTAACCTTTCCCAGTCCAGAGCCATGAAACTCTTTGTGCACAGCTAATTGAGCCAAAAGAAAAACAGGAATTGGATATCTAGGAAGTTTCTTTGCTAATTGTGCCGGTAATGTTTCTCGGCTGATTGAACTCGGTGCAACACTATAAAATGCGCAAATAGCGAATTTTTGATTTAATAGTGGATGAGCACTAGGTAAAACCATCGTTCGGCTAATGCCCGCTTGCATGTGCTTTGCAGCTTGAGTTTTAATAAATGTGTTTAGCTCTTGCTCGCCACAGTCAAATGAGTTGCGGTCATGCTTTGATTTACTAAGTTCTACGAACTCTTTACCCCAACTCACTTAATACCACTCTCATCTGTAAATTTGGCAGCTTCAAGCAAAGCTTGATTCGGTGCTTTTGCTCTATTACACGCAGCCATAAACTCGTCAAAGACACTGTCTTTGACCATAATACTTTCATGCTCCTCAATAACATGAGTCGCATCTTCGTCCATAAGTCTCACAACATATTCAGTGAGACTTTTTAAACCAAGTAAAGCCGATGCTTTTTCGGCTTTTGCCTTGATCTCTTCATCAAGGCGGATATCTAAACGTGCAGTTGCCATAACCCCTCCTGCGTACGGATACATTCCGTAACCAGAAAGATTATAGTGCAAATTTAAAGCACATTCAAATTGTACGGAAACCTTACGGAACGAAAGAGAATATAACGCCCAATTAAGGTGCGACAACGCTATAACACCCAAACTAAACCACTGCACCATAAACACAAAATTCAAATCGAAGTGAACTCGCCACGCGTTGGGAGTCACTCTTAAATTGTTTGTTAGTTGCGTTACTTGCCACAAGCACTGTCCTTACAAGCACCAAGTAATGTATTAATCTAAATGATCTGGTGTATG
>NZ_VTYA01000067.1:0-1305 GCF_013114135.1 Vibrio sp. 03-59-1 | reverse complement strand
GAGACTGTCTCAATTTCTGTGTAATTGCCTAAACTAAGCCTTAAAGGCTAAGGATAGGCAATATGAACAAGAAAGAGCTTGAAGCTTTCGCCAAGGAAGCAGCAAAAGGAATTAAAACCCCTGAGGACTTAACTGAGTTCAGCCAAATGCTGAAAAAAATTACGGTTGAGGCCGCACTCAATGCGGAAATGGATGAGCATCTTGGCTATGAAAAACACCAACCCTCTAGATCGAATAATAGCCGCAATGGAAAGAGTAGCAAACGCGTAAAAACCGAAGATGGCGAGTTTGAACTCGATACACCTCGGGATCGCCTTGGCTCGTTTGACCCCAAGCTAGTCAAAAAACACCAATCACGATTTACCTCTATGGATGACAAAATCTTGTGGCTCTACGCCCAAGGAATGAGTACGCGCGACATCGTAAACGCTTTCGATGAGTGGTACGGTGCGGAGATATCACCCAGCCTCGTATCGCGCGTCACAAATGCGGTGATAGAAGAAATAGTGGAGTGGCAATCAAGGCCACTCGATGCCATTTATCCTATCGTTTATCTCGATTGTATTGTGGTCAAGATCCGTCAAGACAAGCGTATCATCAATAAGTCGATTTTCCTTGCTTTAGGTATTAACACCGATGGTCAGAAAGAGCTAATGGGCATGTGGATAGCCGAAAACGAGGGGGCTAAGTTTTGGCTGAGTGTTCTAACTGAACTCAATCAACGTGGTGTTGAAGATATCCTTATTGCGTGTGTAGATGGATTGAAGGGCTTTCCTGACGCTATCAATACTGTCTTCCCCCAAACGCATATTCAGCTTTGTATCGTCCATATGGTGCGGAACTCATTGAAGTATGTGTCTTGGAAAGACTATAAGGCGGTGACTGCCGACCTGAAACGAGTGTATCGCTCTACTACAGAAGATGAGGCTCTACTCGAACTGGAGCGCTTTGGCGAAGTCTGGGATGGGCAATATCCGCAAATATCTAAGTCCTGGCGCAATCACTGGCAGAACCTCAACACGCTCTTCAACTACCCAGAAGATATCCGTAGAGCCATCTACACAACCAATGCTATTGAGTCTCTCAATAGCGTGATCCGTAAAGCACTAAAAAAGCGGAAGATCTTCCCTAACGATGAGGCCGCAACCAAAATGGTGTACTTAGCAATCAAAGACGCCAGCAAGAAATGGACGATGCCCATTCAAAACTGGCGTCAGGCTATGAGTCGGTTTATTATCGAGTTCGAGGAACGTCTCGATAAACACGTTAACTAAATGGCAGTTACACAGAATCTGTTACAGCCTC
>NZ_VTYA01000066.1:0-1331 GCF_013114135.1 Vibrio sp. 03-59-1 | reverse complement strand
TCAGTTGGAGCAAGGCGATAAAATCACATTGGTGAAAGATCTCAAAGTTAAAGGTAGTTCTCAGAACCTTAAAATTGGCACAAAAGGTGTAATAAAGCGGGTTGTGGAAGGTAAGGATCATCAATTGGACTGTAAGCTTGATGGTGCTGGCGAAATGTTTGTAACGGCAAAATACGTTAAGAAAGCGTAAGTCACTGCCCTTGAATCAGCGCTCTAACAAAGCATTTAAGAGGGATTCCCAACGCTTGGCATTTTTGCTTCTACTTCAAATTTAGTGTTTACGGTACAATGCTTTAGGTTGGGTGGCGGCGTTATTCACCCCTTAATGCGGCGTTAGTTTACCAATCAAAAATTGCACCCTAACTCAAAATGCTAGGGTGTGGTAATTATCGTAGATGGTTTTGTGGAAGTTGCGATTGTCCAAGAACTGCAACGACTAAAATAAAGCCGTCTTCCTTGGTAAAGTACGCTGTGTGTTTACCTATCGGGAAATAAAAGCCATTTTGATATAAATCGTTGCAGTTTCTACCTATTGCGGGGTTTTCAGCGAGCATCTGAAATCCAGTAAGAAGTGTATTTTTGTATGTGTTCCACTGCATTTCGGAAAAGTTCGTAATTGTATAATTTTTGATTTTGTGCAAATGAGCCTGTGCTAATTTACTTAGTTTATATTGCATACTTTACTTACAACGCGTTTAGGAAATTTTCACCATCAGCTACATTGCCTTGGGCTAAGTCTGCTTTTGCAGACTCAAAGCAATGCTTGATGTAATCGGCTTTCATAGTTTCGAGCTCTTCATAGTCTCTAATCGACATCACCACAACGGCATCTTTGTTATTTTTACTTATTTTAACTGGCTCACGTTGAGCGTTGAGAAGCAGCTCTCCGAAATTACGTTTGGCATCATTTGCTGTTAATGTATGCATGGTCAATCTCCAAAGTGGAATTACAGTTAGATTATAGTTAGATGATAGTTAGATTATAGTGTATCGCGCAAAAAGTTTAATTCAATCAAATCGTGCGATTTGTGCGAAAGGTGATCTAACAAAGCATTTAAGAGGGATTCACAACGCTTGGCATTTTTGTATCTACTTCAAGTTTAGTGTTTACGGTACAATACTTTAGGTCGGGTGGAGGCGTTGTTCACCCCTTAATGCGGCGTTATATTGCATAAGATTCAAAGGGTTAAATTATCCGTTTATCTTTGTTCTGCGTCCGAACTACATACCTGTTCGTCTCGTGAAAGTTGCCATCAAAATGACCATCGCACGTAGAATGTTTGTCGGTTAATTAGCTGCAACGTCACGCAAGTCTCCTCATTAGTAAGTTT
>NZ_VTYA01000065.1:0-1333 GCF_013114135.1 Vibrio sp. 03-59-1 | reverse complement strand
AGCAACATTTAGAGTAAGAAGAGCCCGACATTATCCTTTCTCACTGCAAATAAGCAACAATCGACTGATAAACAGGTGATTTATGAGCCTTTGTGTATAACGCCGCATTAAGGGGTGAAAAACGCCTCCACCCGACCTAAAGTATTGTACCGTAAACACTAAATTTGAAGTAGATGCAAAAATGCCAAGCGTTGAGAATCCCTCTTAAATGCTTTGTTAGCACTATTTTGCGTTTGTCATGACTTGACGTTTTTGAGCACCAAGTACGTTTTCTCTAATGTCGCCTGGTAACTCGATCACTTCAACCTCTATCCCGAATGTAGAAACAGCTTTCGCAACCCAAGACTTACCTTTTGCATATTTCGCAGCTTCTTCACTAGTAAAACATAAAACCTTACGCCAGTTTTCACCAAGGTGTTCCTGAATAAGAAGCAACTTTAAAATGTCACCTTTAACTTTGTGTAATTGAGCTCCTTTTAGCTCACCAACTCGTGCATAGACTTCAACGACGACTTTGTTCTTCACGTCAATAGCATCAGGCTTAACACCTAGATCTATTGGCAACTTATTATCGTCATTGAATATAAAGCCCCGCTTTAAAGCCAAAGCTTGCAATATGTATGCTTCCGCTGTTTGTTGCTCAGATGAATCTGATGCATGTTTCTTCATTGATTACTCCATAGTGCTAACGCCCAATTAAGGTGTGAAGCACGCGACCACGACACTCAATTTGACCACCGTAAACACTAAACTCAACCCAAACCAAAAACGCCAAGCGTGCTGAATCACTCTTAAATTGTTTGTTAGGTAAATTACTCTTTGTCGAAGCTATCAACGACTATTGCTCCCATCGAGGCAGGCATGGAAATTATGATGACTCTCTTTAACGCTACTAGCGGGTCTGATAACAACGGAAGCTTGTTGATGCAAAACAACACCAACATCACGACCATCGCTGTCATAAAATATGCAACGACTATGCGTAGAATGAAAACTAACTTACGCTCAGATACGTTACGCTGAAAAACATTTTCAAAGGTGTACAAAGTTAGGAAAACCACTGACAAAGTGAATAACACTAACAGATTTAGAATTGGCAAGGTCTCCCCCAAACGCCAAGCCTCTTCAGAGAATGAAATGGGAACAGCGAGCGCAAAAGCACCAACAAATATCTGACTAGCATCTTCGAAGTTAAAGCTATATTTCACTGAAGCCTCCTTCCATTTACCTAACGCCCAATTAAGGTGCGACAACGCTATAACACCCAAGCTAAATCACTGCGCCATAAACACAAAATTCAAACCGGAGTAAACTCGCCAAGCGTTAGGAGTCA
>NZ_VTYA01000064.1:0-1444 GCF_013114135.1 Vibrio sp. 03-59-1 | reverse complement strand
TCCGACAACCTCAGTAAATGGATGCTAGAACTCCAAGAGCGACGAGGGCCAAACCGTGCTGCGGTGGCTTTAGCAAACAAACTCATGCGCATAGCATGGGCCGTCATAACCAAAAACGAAGAATATCAACCAGCATAAAACATACATCAACAACCCTTTGCAAAGTACGTAGTGAGATAAATAACAGGATAAATCCTACACGTTGAAAACCTTGTGCTCACACTGGCTTTTAAAGTCGATAAGTTGATTAGGACTTCGTGTTCGGCTGCCTCATCTTGGCCAAGGCAATAGCCGCTTAAACAGGCCGTATATATGGTAGTTAACCTGCGCTTTTAATCATGCTACTGGCTTGCAAAACCGGGGGAGACCATATAGGTGAGCAACGCAGCCACCTAACTCAAAATATTGTGCCATAAACGCTTAACCCAAATTTAGAGCTGAAGCTGGCGAGCGTTGGGAATCACTATTAAACGTTTTGTTCGAATTTGTTTGTGCTCTATGCCAAATTTTCCGCTTCTTTTTTATTAAAATTGAAGTTACCACCATTTATAATTTCATTATACACATACTCATACGCATTAATTTTATCAGTTAGCTTATTAAACTCACGATGATAATGTTCATTAAGTAGGTAATCACCATCTGAGTTACGCAACACATATGTAGAAATTGTCTGCTCTATCATGCTTTCGAACATAAACCTATACATCTGAGTCCAATCACTACTATGAGCATCACCTAAATAAGTTCTGACTTCAAACAGTGCTCCTTCTTTTACAAAACCTAGAACTGTTATTTTCTTGACTGATTCTTTGTTATCAAAAGGAAACAAAAATTCAAACTCATCAAATGCAGATTTCAGATCTTTCAGCGGTACACCATCAGAAAGCTTATCTTTCACTATACTTCCTAATACAGAGCATCGAATAGCCCCCATAACACGCTCTCTAACTGCGATTTTTTGTTGCTTAAAGTTCTGAGCAGAAGAAATATACTCTAGATCCTGAGATAATGCTTTCGTCATATCTAGATAGAATGACCGCTTTTCCTCTTCGACTATGCTTTTTTCAGATGACGAAAAATGAATAAGTCCCAATTGAAAAAGCTCATGCGATATATCTTGAATTCCTACATTCGTAAGACTTTCTAATTTTGCTTTAGAAATCTTGACGTTCAGAATTTTCCTCAAAAATTTCATAGATACCTCTAAATTCTAACGCCGCGTTCTTGCGAATCTCCTCATAATTAACCGTAAAAACAATGAGGTAGACGCGCATCGCTGTCTTTGATCTAATGAATATCGCCAAACACACATTTCGAACAAATGGACTAACGATGCACGATATTCAGATTCTACAGCAAACTATACAAAACCAATGCCCCTCCATTCACAAAAAACGCGTTAATTCTCTGATACTTGCCACAAAAAGTGTGCTTGACGGCT
>NZ_VTYA01000063.1:0-1866 GCF_013114135.1 Vibrio sp. 03-59-1 | reverse complement strand
CAATAATGGAACAATGTAAACATTGTTCCGAATACAAGACACTTGAATGTGTTTGTGTGTTTATCAATGAAGATAAACATTGAGAACTTTTAAATTTGATTTGAGTTACTCGTAAGTAATCAAATCAGTCAGCTTTCCAAATTGTTAAAGAGCAATATCTAACTTAATAGACATTTTCTAAAGACTTTATCGTCAGAAAATCCAACCAACTTCTTGCGAACTGGTTTGGATAACATAAACAAAATACTTAGAGAATGGTGGGCGATACCGGGCTCGAACCAGTGACCCCCTGCTTGTAAGGCAGGTGCTCTCCCAACTGAGCTAATCGCCCACATTAAGTTTTAATTCTTCAGTGGAGAAGAATGGTGGGTCGTGCAGGATCAATCTGTGTGGGTACTCATCGTGAAAATCTTCGTATATAAGGAGGTGATCCAGCCCCAGGTTCCCCTAGGGCTACCTTGTTACGACTTCACCCCAGTCATGAACCACAAAGTGGTGAGCGTCCTCCCCGAAAGGTTAAACTACCCACTTCTTTTGCAGCCCACTCCCATGGTGTGACGGGCGGTGTGTACAAGGCCCGGGAACGTATTCACCGTAGCATTCTGATCTACGATTACTAGCGATTCCGACTTCATGGAGTCGAGTTGCAGACTCCAATCCGGACTACGACGCACTTTTTGGGATTCGCTCACTATCGCTAGCTTGCTGCCCTCTGTATGCGCCATTGTAGCACGTGTGTAGCCCTACTCGTAAGGGCCATGATGACTTGACGTCGTCCCCACCTTCCTCCGGTTTATCACCGGCAGTCTCCCTGGAGTTCCCGACATTACTCGCTGGCAAACAAGGATAAGGGTTGCGCTCGTTGCGGGACTTAACCCAACATTTCACAACACGAGCTGACGACAGCCATGCAGCACCTGTCTCAGAGTTCCCGAAGGCACACCTGCGTCTCCGCTGGCTTCTCTGGATGTCAAGAGTAGGTAAGGTTCTTCGCGTTGCATCGAATTAAACCACATGCTCCACCGCTTGTGCGGGCCCCCGTCAATTCATTTGAGTTTTAATCTTGCGACCGTACTCCCCAGGCGGTCTACTTAACGCGTTAGCTCCGAAAGCCACGGCTCAAGGCCACAACCTCCAAGTAGACATCGTTTACGGCGTGGACTACCAGGGTATCTAATCCTGTTTGCTCCCCACGCTTTCGCATCTGAGTGTCAGTATCTGTCCAGGGGGCCGCCTTCGCCACTGGTATTCCTTCAGATCTCTACGCATTTCACCGCTACACCTGAAATTCTACCCCCCTCTACAGTACTCTAGTCCGCCAGTTTCAAATGCAGTTCCGAGGTTGAGCCCCGGGCTTTCACATCTGACTTAACGAACCACCTGCATGCGCTTTACGCCCAGTAATTCCGATTAACGCTCGCACCCTCCGTATTACCGCGGCTGCTGGCACGGAGTTAGCCGGTGCTTCTTCTGTCGCTAACGTCAAATGATGCTGCTATTAACAACACCACCTTCCTCACGACTGAAAGTACTTTACAACCCGAAGGCCTTCTTCATACACGCGGCATGGCTGCATCAGGCTTGCGCCCATTGTGCAATATTCCCCACTGCTGCCTCCCGTAGGAGTCTGGACCGTGTCTCAGTTCCAGTGTGGCTGATCATCCTCTCAGACCAGCTAGGGATCGTCGCCTTGGTGAGCCATTACCTCACCAACTAGCTAATCCCACCTAGGCATATCCTGACGCGAGAGGCCCGAAGGTCCCCCTCTTTGGCCCGAAGGCATTATGCGGTATTAGCCATCGTTTCCAATGGTTATCCCCCACATCAGGGCAATTTCCTAGGCATTACTCACCCGTCCGCCGCTCG
>NZ_VTYA01000062.1:0-1490 GCF_013114135.1 Vibrio sp. 03-59-1 | reverse complement strand
TGACTCCTAACGCTTGACGATTTTACTTCGATTTGAATTTTGTGTTTACGGCGCAATGGTTTAGTCTAGGTTTTATAGCGTTGTCGCACCTTAATTGGGCGTTAGGCCACGTAGGTTACTTTATCAATAGGAAAAGGTCGTGAAAGGTAAGATTACAGAATGGAATGACTCAAAAGGTTACGGTTTTATATCAGCGTTGAATGGTAATCTGAGAGTTTTTATTCATGCTTCATCAGTGAAAAATAGCAATCATCGACCTAGGTTAAACGATGAAGTAACGTTTGAAGTTAGTGAAGATAATCGTGGGCGATTTAATGCCGTTGATGTAACAATAGAAGGCAAGCAAGCACTTCCTTTGACCGTATTATTTGGTTGTTCATATTTAGTTTTCGCGTGTGCAGCACTTATCGTTTTTGGTCGACCATTATTTATAATTCCACTTTATATCGGTATAAGTCTCATTACGTATGTAATGTTTTCAGTGGACAAAAAAGCAGCTCAAACTGGGCAGTGGAGAACGCCAGAAAATTCACTTCATATGTTATCGTTGTTTGGTGGCTGGCCTGGAGCATTGTTCGCACAAAATCAGCTACGCCATAAATCGAAGAAGCAGCCGTTCAAAGCAATTTTGTGGATCACTATAATCTTAAATATCAGTGCATTTCTTTGGACTTTTACTCCCTCAGGTATCACTTTGATTCAAAGAATATCGAGTGTTTTTTACTAATAGAACAGCGGTTGTACAGTGGCCTAACAAACAATTTAAGAGTGACTCCTAACGCTTAGCGATTTCACTCCGGTTTGAAATTTGTGTTTACGGTGCAATGGTTTAGCTTGGTTTTTATAGCGTTGTCGCACCTTAATTGGGCGTTATGTGCTTATTACGAAAATTCAATAACTTAAGCTCATATAAGCCGAACTTGTGCATAAAATGGCAGTTTTTCATCAAAATTTAGACGCTAGATTTAATCGTGTCATAATAGAAATGTAAGCAGTTAAAAGCCGAAACAAACTTTGTCCCTTTGCGGTGGTTCCCTTAGGCTGATGATGGCAACCTTAATTTACTTACATCCAGAACAAGTAGGCTTTTGGGCTTCATTTGTTCTTTCTGAAATTACAGGTCTTATCACATCTCAACTTGAAGGAGGGTTTCCTATGGTAGTAGAAAAAATTCGTACATTAGTTGCTTTTTTATTCAACAAGTCATCGAAGGTTCTATCATCCCTAGGGATCGACCGCGGTTTTAGGCAGAGCCTACTGACGATTTGGTGAAATCCCAATGAAAACCAAGAAAGTGTGTATCTAAAAGTACGCACATAACAAAGCATTTAAGAGTGATTCGCAACGCTTGCCGTTTTCGCTTCGCTCAAAGTATAGGCAAGCGCCGCTCACATATATGGTCTCCCCCGGTTTTGCAAGTCAGTAGCATAATTAAAAGCGCAGGTTAACTTCCATATATACGGCCTGTTTAAGCGGCTATTGCCTTGGCC
>NZ_VTYA01000061.1:0-1525 GCF_013114135.1 Vibrio sp. 03-59-1 | reverse complement strand
AAAAGGCGAACCCATTTATTCACACTAGTACGACTGACTTGCAGGTCTTTCGCTATTTGAGTGCGGGATTTTCCTCGCTTAAAGTGCTCAAGAGCCAGTAATCGTATTTTCATTTGAATGGTTTTTTGTTGGCTCACAAGTTTTTTGAAATCAGTATTATCAAGGCTATCCATAGCAATTTCCCGTAAGATGGCGACGCCCTAATTAGATCATATTTTTTCTCTAATTGGTATTAGGCCAACAAATCGCAATACATAGTCTCTAAGGGGCTTATACCAATTCCGTTAATTTTATGATCTAATAAAGATTTTTAAAAGGCGTCCTTATGAAGCATGACTTCCCGGGTTTGATTAATTCCACTTCCAAGGCTCGACTTAGAATGCGTTATTTAGCTGTTTCTCATTTTGTTGACGGTAGAAGTCGCACTAAAATAGCTAAGTACCTTAAAGTTAGTAGAGTAAGCGTCAATTAATGGGTCAAAGCATATCTCGATAATGGTCTTGAAGGACTTCAAGATAAACCACATTCTGGTAGACCCCATCGCCTAACTGATGAGCAGAAATCACAAGTCAAAGAATATGTTATCGAACTCGCAGCTAATGAAAGTGGCAACCGCCTTCAAGCGAGAGACATTGGGCTTTATATAGAGAGCCATTTCGATACATCATATAAAAAGTCGGCGCTCTATTAGTTATTACATGACATAGGTCTGAGTTGGATCACTACTCGTTCTAAGCATCCTAAGCATCCTAAGCATCCTAAGCATCCTAAGCAATCAGTTGAAGCCCAAGAAGCTTTTAAAAAACTCCCAATCGAAACGATCCTTAAGATCCCTGGTCATGCGCCCTTAAAAGATGTCCAAATATGGTTTCAAGACGAGGCTAGATTTGGTCGACGTGATACAACTACGCGAATATGGGCAGAGAAAGGTACGCGCCCCAGAGTAGTACAACAACCGCAATTCGAGTATGCATACCTGTTCGGCGCAGTATGTGTTACGACAGGAGAAGCTGAAGCGATAGTGGTTCCCCTGAGCAATATGGAAGCAATGAAATAGCAACTCAGATTAATGTCTCAAGCCAAACGGGTTGGTAAGCATGCTGTTGTTATCATGGAGCAAGCTAGTTGGCATCAGAGCCATCTTGCCGATGAATCTGAGAACCTCACAGTTATCCATATCCCACCTTATTCTCCCAAGCTTAACCCTATAGAACAGGTATGGAGTTGGCTTCGCCAAATGAAGTAGCAAACAGGTGTTTCGAAAGCTATGACGATATCGTAGAGACACTATGCGGTGCATGGAATCGGTTTTGTGAGGATAAACGCAGAGTTATGTCATTCTGCTCTAGAGGTTGGACTAAACTGATAGGGTAATTAATGGGGTAGGTATAATTAATGAGGAGTCAGCATCGGTATCGTTGGAGGCTGTAACAGATTCTGTGTAACTGCCATTTAGTTAACGTGTTTATCGAGACGTTCCTCGAACTCGATAATAAACCGACTCATAGCCTGACGCCAGTTTTGA
>NZ_VTYA01000007.1:0-268931 GCF_013114135.1 Vibrio sp. 03-59-1 | reverse complement strand
CCGCTTTCACTGAGCCTAGCGTCGCGCCCGCCTCTTGCCCTTCGTCGTAGTTGAAGTTGTAGCTGCCCACCGCGTCGCCGTGCTCATCTTCAAACTCCGGCGCGGTCGTATCGCCCACGGTCACGCTGTCGCTCGCTTGTGGCGAGGTATTGCCCGATGAGTCTGTCACGGTGGCCGTCACCGTCAGTGACTCACCGTCCGCTGGTACCGGGTATTGATAGCTAACGCCATTATCCAAGTCGTCTTGCGTCAACACGCGATCCGGTTGACCCGATACGGTTAAGGTATCGCCCACGTTGGCATTGGCTGGCGGCGTCACAAGGACATCGACCAAACCATCGATTTCACTGTTGGCTAACGTGCCGTCATTATTGGTGTCTTCAGTGATCACCACCGTTGGGGCGTCTGGCGGCGTGGTATCGCCGACGGTCACGCTGTCGCTGGCTTGTGGCGACGTATTACCCGATGGGTCTGTCACGGTGGCCGTCACGGTCAGTGACTCGCCATCCGCTGGGACAGGATATTGATAGCTGACGCCATTATCCAAGTCGCCTTGCGTCAACACGCGATCCGGTTGACCCGATACGGTTAAGGTATCGCCCACGTTGGCATTGGCTGGCGGCGTCACAAGGACATCAACTAAACCGTCGGTTTCGCTGTTGGTTAATGTGCCGTCATTGTTAGTATCTTCGGTGATCACCACGCTTGGTGCATCAAGTGCTATTGGTAATACTGGTGTTGCTGACGACGTCTGATACGCCTCAAGCAAAGACAAACTTTGTGTTTGTGACAAGCCTAATGCTTCTAACCCTGATGTAACAAAATTCGTATCAGCGAGAACTTCCGCTCCATCACGCTCTACGGCTCCGCTTGTTATTAGGCTTGAACCAGAATTTGTACCTGCTGCCGTTGCAAATTCTTCATTAATTTGCGTTGGGTCTTGCCCCTCTTCCAATGCAGCGAATATCTGCTCGATGTCATCTGTGATGTCATCAAGTTCATTTTGATCATTAACTCGGCTAATCTGTGCTTCAGAAGCAGTGAGATCCGTCATATCAGAAATTGTATTTTCAATGACAAGTTCTCCAGGAAGTACTGTTTCACCCTCTTTTAAAACCTTCACATTACCGTTAAGGTCGATGACCATTATTTGATCTAATGAGGAGATACCTCCTGCAACTAAAGCACTAAAATCCATATAAGCCTCTGCTAACCCGTCTAGTTATTAACAATGTCGTCAATAAGTTGACATTGGTCCTATTTATATAATTAATAAGATAACATTAAACATATTCAACATCAGCTCAAAACGACATTCTGTTAACCAAACGATTACAAAATATTGATTCCCATCACACATAAAAATGGAGCAATATCACACAAAATCAACATATAATTATAAGTCAAGCCTCAAAATCAAATGAAACCAATGATTTATACCACACTTCGTATTTATAAAAATAAGTTAACCATCGGTGGTGAAAGTTAGTATTATTCGTTCGATTTTTAACATATATAGTGTTACTTTATTGGCGCTTGGTCTTTATTCTCATTATTAAGACGCCTAATACCCTAGTATTATATTTATCAACAATAATTCATGGAGCATCTCATTAATGAGCACTCGGATTAAAATGTTATGTGCCGCTGTAATCATAAGTTCTCCTGCTGCTAGCCAAACCCTTGAACAAGCAGTATCGATAACTCTTGCGACTAACCCAGAAATTAAAAGCGCATTTAACGAATACGTAAGTAAGCGGTATCAAAATGAAGCTTCTGGAGGGGCATATCGTCCGAGTATCGATTTAGATGCAGGAATTGGATATGAAGCTGTAGATTTAGCGTCCGGTACCGAAGATGAATTAACCAGAAAAGAAGCAACAATTACTTTAACTCAGCTGATATGGGATGGTTCTTCAACGCTTAATGATATGGATCGTACAGCTGCAGATGCAGAATCTGTCCGATATCAACTTCTTTCTGATGCACAAGACACTGCATTGGAGGTGACAAAGATCTACCTAGATTCAGTTAAAGCCTTTGAAATACTCAGTTTATCGGAAAGTAACTTGGCGGTTCATAAAGAGATATACAAAGATATCAAGCGACGAGCAGAATCAGGTATTGGCTCTACAGCTGACCTTTCTCAAGTAGAAGCTCGTATTGCTAAAGCACATGGAAACCTATTGGCAGCGCAAAATAATCTTTTTGATGTTCATACCCAATTTAAGCGCATTGTTGGTCAGAACCCACAGGGCTTAATTTTTCCAAGAGCGGATCAAAGTACATTACCTCTAACAGTAGACAGCGCAATAGAAGCAGCATTTACCAACCACCCTGTGATTAAAATATCAATGACCGATGTTGATTCTGCCAAATTTCAATATGATCAAACGAAAGGCCGAAATTACCCAACACTCTCTTTTGAAGCGGCTCAAACTTGGCGAGATGACGCTGGCGGTATTGAAGGGAGCAGTGATGAATTTTCAGCCATGCTAAGAATGAAATACAACTTATACAATGGTGGGTCGGATTCTGCTCGTACTGATAGTGCTGCTTATCAACTGAATAAAGCAAAGGATTTACGAGATAGAGCTTACCGGAGTGTTGAAGAGGGATTAAGATTATCTTGGAGTGCACTCGACTTAACCGTACAGCAGAAAGAGTTCTTATCCGATCATGTAGACTCCGCTTCAGACACTGTCATCGCATATAATAAACAATACAGAATCGGCAAGCGAACATTGCTCGATTTACTCAACACTGAAAATGAACTATTTGAGGCCCGAAAAGGCTATGTTGATGCAAAATTTGCAGAGCAATACGCTAAATATCGAGTTCTGAATGCTACGGGTAATTTGTTATCTTCGTTGCGAGTGGATATTCCTAAAGAGTGGGCAAAAAAGGTGGACTATTAATATGAAAATCGCATTACTACCACTGGCATTTTGTCTTCTGACTCATGCGACTGCTTCGTTTTCTCAAGACGAATATGACTATCGGGCGACACCAGAAGCTGAACAAATAGCCGATTTACTTGATGATGATCGTGATGGAGTGATCAACGATCGAGATTTATGCCCAGGAACGCCAAGCAAAGCTGAAATTGATAATGACGGCTGTGGTACTTATATTAAAACCTCAGAACAGATGAAGCTTCGAATATTGTTTGCTAATAATTCAACTGAAATCAATCCCGTTTTTCGTGGTCAAATCCGTCAAATGGCCGATTTTTTAAAACAGTACCCTTCAACGTCTATCGAACTCCAAGGCTTCGCAAGCAAAGTGGGTAACCCACAAGCGAATATGACGTTATCGAAAAGACGAGCAGAAAACGTTGAGTCGATGATCATCAGTTACGGTATTAGCCAAACTCGTATTCGCAATGTTGGCTTTGGTGATCATAACCTTTCAGAACAAGGGACAGATCAAGTTAGCCATGCGTTAAACAGAAAAGTTGTTGCCACCGTTGTTGGCCATAAAGGTGAAGTTAAAGAAGAGTGGACTATATTCACTAAAATAGGTAAGTAACTTAACTTTAAAGTTATCACTTGAGATTAGGGGCTATATGTCCCTTTTCCTTTTATAACCATGCTCTCAACTGAATATTTCGTGCATCTTTTACAAAAAATGGTAATCTAACCGCGTCTTATCTACCGAGAAATATACAATGAGCAAATTGACTGCAGACATCCAAGCAAACTTAGACCTTTTTGTTGCTGAAACCAAAGCAAACCAACTAGTTTGGGGCCTTAAAAATGATGAAGGCTGGTTAGCGTGCGACTCTACAGAATTTGAAAATAGCGAAGTTATGCCTTTTTGGTCATCAAAAGAAGATGCTCAAGCTCATAATGTAGAAGAGTGGGCTGACTTTGAAATCTTAGAAATTCCATTAGACATTTTTGTTGAAGATTGGCTTTTAACTTTAGCTGAAGATGGCGTTTTGATTGGTACTAACTGGAATAGTACTTTAGATGGCAAAGAACTTGAACCATCTGAGATGGCGAAACTATACCTTTAGTTCAACATCTGAATAAAAGTAATCCTGAATAGAGGTTCTCACCCTATGCCTCTATTCAAATTGTCCCTTCGATGGTTCACCCCACCTAAATATAAAGTTATTTGAATCAATAATTTAGGCAATAAACAGTATCTATCTCACACTTCTTTAGACTCAGATAATAATTTGTTGTTCTATTTTGTATTCGTTTTTAAAATACGTCGTTAGATCACTTTAAGGTTTATTATGTTTATTCGTAGTTTAATCACGATTATTGTTTTCGTTTACAGCGCCAGCTCATTTTCTCACCAAGTAAACAATAATCAAGAGTGGAATTTAATTTACGAATACAACCTTCGTGATAATAAAGACAATGCGCTTAGTATGCTTGAAGAGAGATATAATTCATTATCTCCAGGTGCGGAAAAACTTTATGTCAGCTCTTTAATCTATGACTTCATGAACCGTTATCATCAGCCGTATTTTGGTCGATTAATTAAAAATCAACCTGAATATAGTGAAATGGAACAATCATATGTTCATGCTCTAAATGATGAAAGCAATGGTAATTTTATAAAAGCGAGTGAGCATTACCTATCTTTACTCGATATTATGAAAAAAAAGAATGACATAAACGGGAAAATGATTTTTGAATATCACTTGTGTAAAGTATTAAATCATCAAGCTCAATACTATAAAGCGAATTATTATTGCTCGACCCTCCAAACACATGTCAATGACAATTCAAAATCCATACTCCCATTACATTTGGCACTACGAGTAATTGCGAACAATCAGTTCTTTCGTGGTGAGCATAATAATGCTCTTGCGGCTTATCTACACCTAATAGAAGTATTTCCAAATCACGGTGATATATCAGCTGTATACAACGATGTTGGAAACCTACTCAAAGTCATAGGTCGCTTTCAACAGTCTGAGACTTATTTACTTCAAGCGTTAAACCTTCGACTAAAATCAAGTAATTCAATGAAATTAGCTCAAGTTCAACATAGCCTCGCGAGCCTGTACTTAGAAAAAAAACAGTTCGACTTAAGTTTAAAGTATTTTAAGTCTGCATTGACAATTCTAAAATCTGAGAGCAATAGCTACGGACTAGGACTGACTTATATTGGGATTGGCGATGCCTATATTGGGAAAGGAAATCATCAATTAGGCGATTCATATCTAACTAAAGGGCTTGAATTTGCCGAAGATCTTGAAAACCAGAAAATGAAAGCGAAAATTTATCTGGCATTAGCTGAGTCTTACTATCAACGTACGCTTTATATTCCAGCTTCAAACTACGCAAAAAATGCACTTAGTATCTCTAAATTAATTCATGACTCTCAATATCAATCAAGCTCATTATTTATTTTATCAAAAATTTATGCAGCTTCTAACTCGTATAAAACGGCGTATGAGTATTATCAGACTTATTCTAATATCGAGCTTGCTAACCGAGATATAGATAATAGAAAAGCCATTGAAGCTCTTGATTTAACAAAAACAAATTTTGAGCAAGAATACAAGCGTTCAGAGTTATTTAATCTAAACCGATATCAAGCGTTACAAATTGAAACTATGCAACGACAAAGCGTGGCTTACAATTTTATCGTTTTTTCTTTGTTTATTATTATTTTGATTTTCATTTATCTAAATCGAAAAACAAAACGAAATGCACAAGTTGATAGTTTAACTGGTATTTTAAATCGCGCAGCTTCAATATCAACTATCAAGGCTCAACCTCACAATAATAATTCTGAATTCAACTCTATTTTAATTTTATTGGATCTAGACAATTTCAAATCAATCAATGACGGGCATGGTCACCCTACTGGTGATCTAGCATTGAAACATGTAACAAATACAATTTCATCTAAACTTGGTAAATATGACATCTTTGGACGATTAGGTAGTGAGGAGTTTATTATCTTACTAAGAGATGTCGACGAGTTAGATGTAAAATACCGTGTAGAAAGCCTCCATCAAGCCATTTCAATGAAGTCATTTATTTCTGAATCTAATCAAATTCTTAAAATCACTGCAAGCTTTTCATATCTTGCAACATCGAAATCATTACATGACTTTGACGATTTGTATTCCATTCTCGACCAAGCGCTATATCAAGCAAAGCAGAATGGTCGAGATTGTATTATTGACGCTTACAACGATCCTATTGATTTGCCAAGCGTTGTTTATTCTTCAACTCTCTCATGACCGTTTGGCTGTTGGCTTGGTAATCATTCAAACCAATTTTACGTAATTCACATGAAGGGCAATCACCACACCCGTCACCAATAATTCCGTTATAGCATGTCAACGTTTTCGATCTCACCAACTCTAGAGCATCGTACTGATCGGCTAAAGCCCAAGTCTCCGCCTTATTTAACCACATTAGAGGCGTTAAAATTTCAAATTGACGATCCATTCCCTGCACTAAAGCAGTATTCATCGACTTCACAAATTCATCACGGCAATCCGGGTATCCTGAAAAATCAGTTTCGCAAACACCAGTGATGACACTTTGTGCGCCAATTTGATAGGCATAGATTCCAGCCAACGTTAAAAATAGAATATTGCGCCCTGGTACGAAAGAGTTCGGTAAACCGTTCTCCTGCAGTTCGTGAGACACTTCGATATCATCTCGAGTCAAAGAGCTTATTGCGAGTTCATTTAATAGACCAACATCCATCACTTTATGTGCCGTTACGCCCAGTTCATTTGCGAGATTTTGCGCCACTTCTATTTCCAGCTTATGTCGCTGACCGTAATCGAACGTAATAGCATGAACTTCATCAAACTCTTTAAGAGCTTGAACCAAACACGTAGTGGAATCTTGACCGCCACTAAATACAACGACTGCTTTTTTCATCTTAAACCTACTTAAAACATTAAAGGTAGCTCTTTACCTTTAACAGAATGGATTACGCGATACTTAAATATTTATGAGTTTGAATCGATAATCGCCAATTTCTTGCAACACAAGTTTCAATGCATAACTGAGTTGCGCGATCCTTTTGACTTATTGGTTGGAGTGCAACTATCGCCTTATCTGCGGTTCCAAATGTTTCAATCAAGTCATCAAGGTGGTCGATATCCTTCTGGGTTCCGACTGGGTGTTTAATTTCATTTGCACGTAGAAATGCACTTTTCAAAATCGGAAGCTTACCTTTCATAGCTACTTTTGGTGACACTGTAACCCAAGTGTTTGGTGTCACTTTCACTTCTGATGTACCACTTGTTTCAATTTGACACTCACAGCCCAAAACTTCAAAAGCTTCTGTTAACGGGATAAGATCATAGATGCATGGCTCACCTCCCGTAATCACAATGTGTTTCGCTGTAAAGCCATTGGCTTGATACTGATTCACTACATCGGCAGCAGAAACAGAGCACCACGTAGGGCTATCTGATGTTTTCGCTAATACTTCGGCAAGTGGACGCTCATCTTGAGGCGTTGCGTCCCAAGTTTGCTTTGTATCACACCAAGCACAACCTACGGGGCATTCTTGCAAACGTACAAACACGGCAGGTACGCCTGTGAATACACCTTCACCTTGGATTGTTTCGAACATTTCATTAATTTTATACAACGGAGCCTCAACATAACCAACAATCAAAATTTCGAGGCAAAGACAGTAAATCACTCATCCTTCTGCGTCAAATTTAACGCCATTTTTTTCACTTATAAGGCTGAATTTTCTGGTAACTCAACTCAATCTTCAATATTCTGCTTTTTTCTTTCATTTTTAGGTAAGTAATGTACAAGCTCGTTGCACTCGATATGGATGGCACCCTACTCAATAGCCAAAAAGAGATATCCACCGAAAACAAATTAGCGATAGCTAAAGCTAAAGAATTAGGCGTCACTGTTGTACTCGCATCAGGTCGTCCACTTGAAGGTATGAAAAGTAAACTAGACGAATTATCTCTCACTTCTGATAAAGATTTCGTCCTTTTCTACAATGGTTCGATGGTAAAGAATGTTGGCACCAACGAAATTATCCATAACCATATCGTGGATGGAAAAGCCGCAAAACAGATTGCAAAACACGCGCAAGAACTAAATGTTAACGTGCATGCATTCAGTCAGGTCCACGGTTTAATCACGCCTAAAGCAAGTCAATACACAAAACTTGAAGCATCTATCAACGGCTTGTCTTTAACTGAATTCAATTTCGACGACTTAGAAGATGATCACCCAATCGTCAAGACTATGATTGTTGCGGATCCAGCAATCCTGACAGAGACCATTAAAAAGCTACCAAAAGCGCTTTATGATCAATTTACTATTGTGCAAAGTGCACCTTTTTTCTTGGAATTTTTAAATCCGATGAGTAATAAAGGTGTAGGCATCAAAGCCATTGCTGAATATTTAAACATCAAAGCTGAAGAAGTGATATGTATGGGTGATGCTGAGAATGACCACCACATGCTTGAGTTCGCAGGTTTAAGCATCGCGATGGAAAACGCAATGGATGAAACTAAAGCCATTGCTGATTACATAACATTGAGTAACGATGAGCACGGTGTTGCTGCTGCAATCGATAAGTTTATTTTGAACCCATAACATTGTTTTCATTAGGCAATAATAATACTTTATTGCCTAATTTTTAAGCTCATCATATTTACTGCCAAACCTCTCGCAACTATTTTTTAGTTTATCGTACCACTTAACACTTTGTAACATCCAATACTGTAAAGTATTAGCCCGCAATATGAACGCAGAGTAATATCCGCCTATATTTTTACTGTAGTGGCTGATAATAATGAAATCGATAAATAATCTCTCAATCAAAACCAAGATCGCCCTTCCTGTCTCTATGATCGTTCTGCTTTTTTCTTTGATTGCCGTTGTGAATGTAATGAAATCTAATCAACAGGCTGAAATTAACCACAAGTTGACCAATGTTGTTCTACCTGTATTAACGAGTATCGATGATGCTTATCGCGACATATATCAAGTCATTGCGGCAAGCCAAGGTTTATTGCTAGCAACAGACAATGATGCCATCCGTTACAATACGGAAGAGTTTAAAGATAATGCTTACAAAGCCATACCTCGAATAGAAAAAATTCAAGATCTATTCGATGCTGGTATTCTTCCTTCATCGTCAAAAAGTGAGCTTACGACATTAATTAATACCACTGATAAATGGATTAAATTATATGAACCTCTTTTCGAGAAACCTCTGCAATCACATATCTATTTTGCATCCAATCAACAGGCGATTTCTGATCAATTTACACTTATCCGTAAGCAAATTAAATCCCTCAGTAACTTAATAGAAAAAGAACAAAATGATCTGCGTCTGCAATCTAACGAATCCATTAGCAGCAGTAAAATTATTCTCGAAATTGGTACGGCTATTTCTATTTTGTACGCCTTATTTTCAATTTGGCTGTTAACTCGTTTGATTGTAAAACCAATTCAAAATCTTGAAAAAGCAATGAAAGATATTGCTTCTGGCGATGGCGATTTGTCGCAACGTATTGCGGAAAACAGTTCTGATGAGGTGGGACGTTTATCAAGTGCATTTAACTTATTTGTTGAAAAAATTCACGGCACAGTTGAACAAGTAATTATTACGTCCAATGCCGTACGCTCTGAAATGGAGAATATCAAATCTTTGACTCAAGGGATTGCAGGTTTCTCTTCTGAACAACAACAAGAGAGTGAAGTTGTTGCCGCCGCGGTTCATGAAATGCAAGCCACCAGTGAAAGCGTTAGTATTAATGCCAATGATGCTGCGACAGCCAGTCAAAGTGCCAATGACGAAATAAAAGCGACTGGCATTATTCTTGAGAAGACAGTGTCATCAATTGAATGTCTGGCAAGCGATATCGACAACGCAAGCGGTGTTATTCATAACCTCGACACTGATGTCAATAACATAGCTTCTATCCTAGATGTAATTCGTGGTATTGCTGAACAGACTAATCTTCTTGCTCTTAATGCGGCTATTGAAGCAGCTAGAGCAGGTGAGCAGGGACGAGGTTTTGCTGTTGTAGCTGACGAAGTTCGA
This sequence comes from Vibrio sp. 03-59-1, assembly GCF_013114135.1. NCBI lineage: Bacteria > Pseudomonadati > Pseudomonadota > Gammaproteobacteria > Vibrionales > Vibrionaceae > Vibrio > Vibrio sp. 03-59-1. Next base: position 258,905 of record NZ_VTYA01000007.1, on the reverse strand, counting down.
GCATTAGCAAGTAAAACTCAAGAGAGTACTGGTGAAATACAAACTATGATTGAGCGCTTACAAACTGGGGCAAAACAAGCTGTTTCAGTGATGGCATCAAGCAAAACAAGTGGCGAAGCAACGGTAGAAACGGCAGGTTCAGCCACTAACTCCCTTGAAGATATTCGCCAATCAATCAGTTTAATGAATGAAATGAACACCCATATAGCTACCGCTGCAAGTCAACAAACGAGTGTCAGTGAAGAGGTAAACACCAACGTTCATAAGATCGCTGAAAATAGTACGCATATGGTTGAGATGGTAAGCAGCGCGGAGAATGCTTGTGAATCACTATCAGAGCAGTGTACAAGCCTTGATCAATTAGTTTCTCAATTCAAAGTCTAAAGTGAACAGATAAAACATTTTTACCTATCAATAAAGTCCGATATTTAATTGTGAAATATCGGATTTTATATAAACACAGGTGCCTAATCTTTAACGTACTTTTGGCCCTTTCAAACAACTCATATAAACAAATAGCCAAACTGAAACCATTAATGGAAAGCGCAACATATCTACGATGAGTATGTAAAGACTACTATAATTTAACTGCATTTTAAGATAGTTAAGAGCAAAAGAGCTGACAGTCATCAATCCAATTGATATAACTAATGGGACCAATGAACGGCCCTCAAAACTAAATGAAGAACCCGGTAAACAAAAAACGACAGCGATAGTGACTGTCGCTCCAAGCCATTGAGTAAATATTGGTTGAGGCCAAATCATCGTTAATATTAGACAAATCAGTGCCATCCCACACCATAAACCTTTTGAAGAGAGTAGCTTGCCTAAGTCAATCTCAGGCTTTCTTTCCAAACGTTCAACATGCCAAGCAATGAGAACACCTAAAATAGCGCCAACGACAATGTCTGAAAAGTAAGTAACCCCCGCACAAAGCTGTGATAAGCCAAACCACACTCCTATCGTAAAAATTAATGCTGAAAATTTGTTCCAATCTAGCCATTTTAGACTCGACATTAATACTAACGAACAGCTCACCCACAATGTAATCACTATATTAGGAAAACTTAATCCAACATCAGGTAAGCGTTGTAACTCCGGGAAATAGGCATAAGGAGCAGGCAAAGAGAAACCCTGTCTAGCGACGAGAGCCAACAATGAAGTACAAACAAAAACAAACATTACCTTTATAGCCGTCTGTTTTTTCACACAAGAAAACAAGAGCGGAAATAGGATCAATATCAGCCAAGATTGACCAAATATATCTCCCGTAATAATAATAGATTCAATAATATTAGATAACGGTTCCGGCAGCGACGAAATTGAATTTTGTATTTTTTGGATCAGCTCTATTTCGCGCTGATGAAAGACCGGAGCAGCATTAATCAAATCTTCTAAATATAATGCCGGTTGCTCGCTTGCGATGGCGAATATTTTGCGAATGGCATTCCATTGTTCTGGGTATCGATACTGCGAAGCATTCACTCGATTCGGGTCAATCAACATTGCAGAATTCGTCTCTACGCCATAGTGTGGTGCAAACCAAATAGGCAAGACATACCCACCTTCCCGATTCTGGAACTCATAAGCCACCAGTTCAGAATCAGATACACAATCAAAAATAACCGCCGTATCAGTGTATCCAATGACGCTCTTTGCCGTTACCACTAAACCCGTCTCTTCCCATGCTTCACGTTCAGCGGCAGCGCTTGCGGGCTCATGTGGTGATATCCCACCGCCAGGAAGAGAAAACTTACCTGTAATTTTCTCATTGACTAATACAATTTGTTCATCAGCCCGAACTAAGCATAAAGCACCTCGAATATTATCCGGTAGCGCTGTGCTTTGAGCATGAGAAGGAAATGAATAGCTGAGGCCCATAATCGAAATAAAGGTGATGCTAAACAGAAGGGTAAAATGAAGCCATTGAGTCGATCGCTGAGACACGATAAAAATCCTTGAATTAGTAATGCAGTGGTAGTGTATCTCTATTCTACGTTTTCTTCTGTGTCGATTTACCTATCGCTTTACGCATCCACTGAATATGATGAGTGAATCCCATTTTCTGATAAAAATGTTGGGCTGATTGGTTAAATTCCCAAACCTCAACGAACATCTGTTTTACACCATATTGTTCAAAAATGACTTCAATATGTTCAAACAATTTCTGCGCTATTTGTAATTGTCTAAATTCGGGAACAACATACAGTTCGTCAACACTTCCCATTGGAATAGGTTTACTGACCGTAGAGACTAATTCACAAAAATGTCCGGTGATAAATCCAATAATTTCATCACCTTGCTTCGCCACATACACTACACATTCTGGGTCATCGAGATATCGAGCAATACTTTTTTCCTGCTCAATATCTTCAGCCGTTTTAAAATGTTCAGGACATGCTTGATGATGGTGATCATGTAAATCAAACATTAAATCATTCAAATCATCCAGATCCGTGACAACTGCTGCTCTAATTTCAATATTGTGCATTAATGACCTATGAATTGACGTATATAAGTAGTTTGAATGAAGATTACCTGACGAACTTAGGAATTGCTATTTGTAAGATCGACAATCATACATACAAAAAACCCCTTCAATATCAATTGAAGGGGCTAATCAGCACTGATGACCAAAACACTACTCGTGATGAAGAGCTTGCTCAATTTCAGTTAAGCTTGATGGATCATCAATAGTCGATGGCACTGTATAACTTTCACCATCCGCAATCTGGCGGATCACTCGACGTAAAATTTTACCAGATCGAGTCTTCGGTAAGCGTTCGACGACAAGAGCATGTTTAAAGCAAGCGACTGGGCCAATTTCATGCCGAACTTTGCCCACCAGCTCCCCTTCTAATTCTAAATCATCAATTTTGACGCCATCTTTCAGTACAACTAAACCTAAAGGCATTTGCCCTTTCAAATCATCATGTACGCCAACAACCGCACATTCCGCCACCGCAGGGTGACCTCCGACAATTTCTTCCATTTCTCCGGTTGAAAGCCTGTGGCCTGCTACGTTAATGACATCATCAATTCGACCCATGATGAATAGGTAACCATCTTCATCTAAATAACCGCCATCACCAGACACATAGTAACCAGGGAACTGACTCAGATAACCGGATTCAAATCTGTCATGATTTCGCCAAACCGTCGGTAAACAACCAGGAGGTAATGGACGTTTTAATGCCACAAAGCCTTGCTGATTCGCCGCTAATTGGTCGCCAATTTCATTCAATACTGCCACTTGATAGCCAGGAATAGGTTTTGTAGCAGAACCCGGTTTAACTGGCATTAATTCTAATCCTGTTGGGTTTCCTGCTATCGCCCACCCAGTTTCAGTTTGCCACCAGTGATCGATGACTGGCTTATCGGTTTGCTCAATCACCCACTCTAATGTTGGTGGATCTAAACGTTCCCCTGCCATGAAAATGGTTTTAAGTTTAGATAAGTCATACTGGGCCAACAATTCGCCATTAGGGTCTTCCTTTTTTATGGCCCTAAATGCTGTCGGAGCCGAGAACAGTGCTTGCACATTATACTCTTCACACACTCGCCAGAATGCACCTGGATCTGGTGTTCGCACAGGTTTCCCTTCGAATAAAACCGTCGTGCAACCGTGAATAAGGGGAGCGTAGACAATATAGGAGTGCCCAACAACCCAACCAACATCCGATGCGGCCCAAAAAACACCATCTTGAGGCATATCGTAAATTGTGCTCATTGAGTATTTCATCGCAACGGCATGTCCACCATTATCACGAACCACGCCTTTAGGTTTCCCTGTAGTTCCTGACGTATAAAGAATATAGAGTGGATCGGTTGATAGTAGAGGCACGCATGCATGTGGAAGCGCACTGGCAGCGGCACTGTTCCATTCGATATCACGTTCATTATCTAATGTGGCAATGCATTCTGAACGCTGGTGAACGAACACTTTTTCAGGCTTCCATCGACTATCCATAATCGCTTGATCGACAAGTGGTTTATACGGTAGAACCTTATTCACCTCAATTCCGCATGATGCCGTCATAATCACTTTAGGTTCAGCATCTTCAATTCGAACGGCTAACTCATTTGGGGCAAACCCACCGAACACCACCGAGTGGATCGCACCAAGTCGCGCACACGCTAACATTGCCATTGCGGCTTCTGGGATCATCGGCATATAGATAATAACGCGATCGCCTTTCGACACACCTTGTTCCGCTAGCATTCCTGCCACTTTTGCGACTTGATCTCTTAATTCAAGATAGGTGTATTTTTTCTTGGTGTTGGTGACCGGAGAATCATAAATAATTGCGGTTTGCTCTCCACGGCCTTGATCGCAGTGATAATCTAACGCCAACCAAGATGTATTTAAAATCCCATCGGGAAACCATCTTTCAATGCCATTTTGATCATTTTGCAAAATCGTTTTTGGTGCTTCAAACCATGAAAGTTGCTGTGCTTGCTGTCGCCAAAATTGCTCAGGTTCATTTTGTGAAAATTGATATTCATTTAAATAAGCAGACATGATGCCTTCTCCTAATTTTGTCTTAGCCGCTAATCAGCCATTTCGCTGTCGTTCAGCTCACAAGTTTCAGCGGGAACTCTGACCCACCCTTCCATGAGAATTCTGGCACTGCGGCTCATCACCGCTTTTTCTACCATCCAACTTTGTGCCTTTTGACTCGCTTTTGCCCCAACTTTTAACGAACCAGATGGATGACCAAACGTAACCGACTCTTTTACGTCACCTCCGGCAGCCAAATTCACCAATGTACCGGGAACACAAGCCGCAGAGGCAATAGCAACCGCGGCGGTTCCCATCATGGCATGGTGCAGCTTGCCCATAGATAGCGCCCTCACTAATAGGTCTACATCCTTCTCAGCAATGAGTTTTCCACTCGACGATTGATGATTTTTAGGTTTAGAGACAAAAGCAACTTTAGGGGTATGCTGGCTTAGTTTTGCTTGCTCAATATCATCAATTAGGCCCATTTTCAAAGCACCATGAGATCGAATCAATTCAAACATAGCCAGGGCTTCAGGGTTATTATTGATATCATCTTGCAACTCAGTGCCTTGATAACCTATTGAGTGAGCATCAATGAAGATGGTTGGAATGCCCGCATTAATTAATGTTGCGTTCAATACGCCAACGTTTGGAACATTAAGATCATCAATTAAGTTGCCAGTGGGGAACATCGACCCATTACTGTCCGCTGGATCCATAAAGTCGACTTGAATTTCCGCCGCGGGAAAGGTAACTCCATCAAGTGAAAAATCGCCCATTTCCTGAACTTGGCCATTGCAAATAGGCACATGCACAATAATGGTTTTCTCTATATTAACTTGCCAAATCCGAACACTGACTATGCCGTCATTTGGAACGCTATCAGGATCAATAAGCCCACTATGGATAGCAAATGGACCAACTGCCGCAGACAAATTGCCGCAGTTTCCTCCCCAATCAACAAAGGCTTTATCAATTGAAACTTGCCCAAAAAGATAATCAACATCATGGTCAAGACTGTCACTTTTGGACACGATCACCGTCTTGCTCGTACTCGACGTTGCGCCTCCCATTCCATCAATCTGTTTGGCATAAGGATCAGGGCTTCCAATGACTCGTAGTAGTAAGTTATCTCTCGATTTCCCTGCGACCTGCGCCGATTCAGGTAAGTCATTTAAATTGAAAAATACCCCTTTACTGGTTCCTCCGCGCATATAAGTGGCAGGCACTTTAATTTGAGACTTGCTCATAATTCGAGGTTGAAGTTTAGAATCAGTCATTACCTTCTCCCTATTGAGCCAAAAAGTCTTGCGCGAAACGTTGTAATACACCGCCAGCGTTGTAGACGCTCACTTCATCGGCGGTATCCAATCGACATGTCACAGGTACTTCGACTCTTTCTCCGTTAGTGCGGGTAATGATTAGGGCTAAATCGACACCTGGCTCAATGTCACCAATAACATCATAGAGCTCACTACCATCCAGTTGCAGACTTTGACGACTAGTTCCAACCTTGAATTCGAGAGGCAAGACCCCCATCCCGACTAAGTTAGTACGGTGAATTCGTTCAAATCCTTCTGCGGCAATCGCCTCAACACCTGCTAACCGAACACCTTTTGCCGCCCAATCTCGTGATGATCCTTGGCCATAATCGGCGCCTGCAACAATGATAAGTGGCTGTTTACGATTCATGTAAGTTTCAATCGCTTCCCACATTCGGCTGACTTTGCCTTCAGGCTCTATTCTGGTCATCGAACCTTGCACCACTTCTCCCTGCTCTTTAACCATCTCATTGAACAGTTTTGGATTCGCAAACGTTGCGCGTTGAGCAGTTAAGTGATCACCACGGTGGGTCGCATAGGAGTTGAAGTCTTCCTCTGGCACTTCCATTTTTGTGAGGTATTCTCCGGCGGCACTGGAAGCAAGAATGGCGTTTGATGGAGACAAATGATCGGTGGTAATGTTATCGCCTAGTACGGCAAGCGGCCTCATTCCTGATAATGTTCGAGCGCCTGCCAATGCACCTTCCCAATATGGCGGGCGACGAATATAAGTACTCATTGGTCGCCAATCATATAGTGGGTTGCTATTACTCTCTTCATCATCGAGCTTAAACATTTGGATATAAACTTGATGGAATTGCTCAGGCTTAACACTCTGCTTCACTACCGCATCAATTTCTTCGTCACTTGGCCATAAGTCATTGAGATAAATCGCGTTGCCTTCGTGATCGACACCCAAAGCATCTTTTTCGATATCAAAGCGTATCGTACCTGCAATCGCATAGGCCACAACAAGCGGTGGTGACGCCAAAAATGCTTGTTTTGCGTAAGGGTGAATTCGCCCATCAAAGTTTCGATTACCAGACAAGACCGCCGTCGTGTAAAGATCACGATTGATAATTTCTTGCTGGATGACAGGATCTAGCGCACCACTCATGCCGTTACATGTAGTACAAGCATACCCAACAATGCCAAACCCTAATAGTTCAAGCTCAGGCAACAAACCTGCCTCTTCTAAATACAACTTTGCGACTTTTGATCCGGGAGCAAACGAGGTTTTCACCCACGGCTTACGCACCAATCCAAGTTGATTCGCTTTTTTCGCCAGTAACGCCGCTGCAACCACGTTCCTTGGGTTACTGGTGTTTGTGCATGACGTTATAGCCGCAATAATAACTGCACCATCAGGCATCGTTTTATTACTGTCTGAACCGTCTTGCTCTTGCCACTCTCCAGCAATCCCTCTCTCTGTTAGTTCGGCGGTAGGAAGCCTACGATGAGGGTTTGATGGCCCAGCAAGATTACGCTGTACCATAGACAAATCGAACTCGAGTACGCGTTCATATTCCGCATTAACTAAGTCATCCGCCCACAAGCCAGTTTGTTTTGCATAATGTTCAACAAGCGCCACCTGTTCTGCATCTCGCCCTGTAAGCTTAAGGTAATTGATGGTCTGTTCATCGATATAGAACATGCCCGCTGTTGCACCATATTCAGGGGTCATGTTCGAAATGGTGGCTCGATCTCCAATCGTGAGATCTTTCACACCGCTTCCGAAAAACTCTAAATATGACGACACCACTCGCTGACTTCTTAAAAACTCCGTTATCGCCAATACAATATCTGTCGCAGTAATTCCGGCTTGGCGCTGGCCTGTTATTTTCACTCCCACAATATCAGGTAAGCGCATCATGGACGGACGACCAAGCATGACCGTTTCCGCTTCCAACCCCCCCACACCAATAGCAAGCACACCCAAGGCATCAACATGAGGAGTATGACTATCCGTTCCGACACAAGTATCAGGAAATGCGACACCTTGTTTCACTTGAACCACTGGCGACATTTTTTCTAAGTTAATCTGGTGCATGATGCCGTTACCAGCAGGAATGACACTGACATTTTTAAATGCGGTTTTACACCATTCAATAAAATGGAATCGATCTTCGTTTCGACGATCTTCTATCGCTCGATTCTTTTCAAATGATTCACTATCAAAGCCTGCGTGCTCAACCGCTAATGAGTGATCGACGATCAATTGTGTTTCAACAACTGGGTTAACCTTCGCGGGATCGCCGCCTTGATCCGCAATGGCATCCCGTAGACCAGCCAAATCAACTAATGCCGTCTGACCAAGGATGTCATGGCACACTACTCGCGCAGGATACCAAGGAAAATCCAATTCACTTTTACGCTCAATAATCTGTTTTAGTGAGTCAGTTAATGAGCTCGGATCGCAACGTCTTACTAAATTCTCGGCAAGCACTCTTGATGTATAAGGCAAAGAGTCATACGCGCCTGCTGCTATGCTATTCACCGCTTCACGGGTATCAAAATATTCAACTGAAGTACCCGCTAGTTTTTTCCGATATTGGCTGTTCATATTTACATCACTCATAGATCCATCCATGCATTTTATTGTTATCGTTAGTCACGCAGTTCAATTGGCAACCAATCTTGATGCTCAGGGCCATCGTAATCAGCACTTGGGCGAATAATTCGGTTGTTCGCTCGCTGCTCGTAAATGTGTGCAGCCCAGCCAGTTAAACGACTCATAACAAAAATCGGAGTGAATAGTTTGGTCGGAATATCCAAGAAGTGATAAGCGGAAGCGTGGAAGAAATCGGCATTACAAAACAGTCCTTTTTCGCGTTTCATCACGGCTTCTACGCGCTCAGAAACCGCATAAAGATGTGTATCACCAACAGCAGTCGACAACTCTTTTGACCAGCGTTTTATGAGTGCATTTCGTGGGTCACTTTCACGATAGACGGCATGTCCGAAGCCCATGATTTTGTCTTTGTTTTCTAGCATCGTAAGGATTTTAGATTCTGCCTCTTCCGCCGTTTTCCAATTCTCGATCATCGCCATTGCTGCTTCGTTTGCTCCGCCATGCAATGGACCACGTAAGGTTCCTATTGCTGCCGTCACACACGAATGAATATCTGAGAGTGTTGAAGCGCAGACTCTGCCAGCAAATGTTGAGGCATTGAATTCGTGCTCTGCGTATAAAATCAACGAACAATGCATCACTTTTTTGTGCAATTCAGTGGGTGCTTTATCGGTCAGCATTTTTAAGAAATAGCCACCTGTGCATGTTTCACTTTGATCTTCTGTATCGATGCGCACACCATCATGGCTAAAACGATACCAGTAGCAGATCATGGCTGGAAATAGAGCTAACATGCGTTCCGTCGCTTGTTCTTGCTCAGAAAAATTTTGTTCCTGCTCTAAGTTACCTAGCATTGAACAACCCGTTCGCATCACATCCATAGGGTGTGCATCTGCTGGGATCAGCTCCAAGGCGGCTTTCAATTCTTGCGGTAAACCTCGTAAACTGATTAATCGAGATTTGTAGAGATCCAATTCGGTCTGATTCGGTAGGTGGCCTCTCAATAATAGATGAGCGACTTCTTCAAATTGTGCGTTATTGGCTAAGTCGGTAATGTCATAGCCACGATAAGTCAGCCCTGTTCCTGACTTCCCTACGGTACATAATGACGTGGTTCCTGCGCTTTGGCCGCGCAATCCTGCACCACCAATTGCTGGTTTTTTATCGATTGTTGTTGCTGACATTGTGAACTCCTTTTCAGCGGGATCTCAGCCTTTTTCTATACTATGGTGCTTATCAGGGCATCTTATAGTGCGTGATAGTGAACCAAATACATCGACTTCCGAACGAATGTACTGGTTTATATCGACCTATAGTTAAGGGCTGTTTTCAGTCTCTGAGACCACACTTCTCACGTTATTGGATTAAGTTAATATTGACGAATTCGTTAATTACACATCAGATTGCTCGTTAAAAAGCTTATCTAATTTGTCTTCATAATCATGATAGTTAAGGTATTGGTATAGCTCTTTTCGAGTCTGCATTGAGTCTAATAGTGCCTCTTGATTGCCGACCTCAAGTAAGTGTGAGTAAACCATTTCAGCGGCTTTATTCATCGCCCTAAACGCACTTAACGGATAAAGGACCATATCGACATTCGACTTCGCCAAGTCGTCGCATCCGTAGAGAGGGGTTTGCCCGAACTCAGTGATATTGGCAAGAATTGGGACATGTTTGCCACACGCTGATTTCAGAGCTTGAGAGAAAACCTCATACTGCTCTAAAGTAGTCATCGCTTCAGGGAAGATCATGTCGGCACCAGCGTGAACACAAGCAATCGCTCGTTCAATCGCACTATCAATACCTTCAACGGCAAGCGCATCAGTTCGCGCCATAATCACAAATTCTGGATTCACTCTTGCGTCCGCTGCCGCCTTAACTCGGTCAACCATCTCTTGTTTGCTGACAATGGCTTTATTTGGACGATGGCCACAACGCTTCTGAGCAACCTGATCTTCCATATGAATGGCCGCTGCGCCTGCTTTTTCCATTGCTTTGACAGTACGAGCAATATTAAATGCGCCCCCAAACCCAGTATCGATATCCACCAGCAGTGGCAAATCACATGCATTAGTAATACGCTCTACATCCACCAGCACATCATTCAATGTTGTAATACCCAAATCAGGTAATCCGTATGAAGCATTGGCGATTCCCCCACCGGATAGATAAATCGCTTGATGACCCACATTTTTCGCCATCATTGCACAATACGGATTCACGGTTCCGACAATCTGCAATGGCTCGTTTTGCTCTACAGCCTGTCGAAATTTAGCGCCTGGACTTAAGCTCATTTTTCTTCTCCCTGTTCATTGTCTAACTGCTGCTCTATCAAACGACGGCTGCCTGAGATGTGTCTTCTCATTAGCATTTCGGCTAACTCTTCATCTCGGTTTGTTATCGCTTGAAGAATATATTTGTGCTCATCCAGCGCCTCTTCTGGCCGTGAATGAGATCGGGGTGATTGGTAGCGGTACATACGCAGGAGGTGATATAGCTCGTCGCACAGCAACGACACTAGCTTTTTATTGCGGCTCGCTTTAATAATTTGATAATGGAAATCAAAGTCACCATGTTGATGAAAGTAAGACGCCCCTTCAACTTGATCGATATGTTCTGAATGTGTCGACAGTACCGCTTCTAAACTGCGTATTTCTTCTGCCGTAATATGGCGAGCAGCCAATCGTGCCGCCATACCTTCAAGTGCTTCTCGTACAGAATAAAGCTCTAAAAGGTGTTCAGTAGAAAAGCTGATGACACGTGCGCCAATGTGAGGAATTCGTTCAATCAAGCCTAGCCCTTCGACACGCATGATTGCTTCTCGTAATGGGCCGCGGCTTACCTCAAATCGTTTAGCCAGTTCAGGTTCAGAGATTTTACTGCCGGGTGCAATGTCACCTTCAACGATGGCATCAATCAAGTATTCAGTCAGGTTTTCAGACTTAGTATTCTCTTTACTTGTTGCTTTGATTTTTGGCTGCATTGCTATGTTCATATTCATCACTCGTCTGTGAGATAAGTTGTCAACAATTTGTTAACTTGAATATAAAGTAGACGATCAAAGTGTCGACAATCAAGTGAATTGTCGACAATTTAGACTAAGGTCTAGAAGGGTGAATTTTAGGGGACATTAGAGTATTAAAGGAAATATGACTGGTAACGCTTTGGTGTAACAGCAATTCTTTTTTTAAAGTTACGCTGAAAATGAGCTTGATCTGAAAATCCAAGACTATTTGATATGTCGACAATTTTACAACCTGTTCGTAACATTTGTTTGGATTTTTTAATTCGAGCATCCAACAAGTACGCATGGGGTGACATACCAAAGTAGTGCCTAAAACGACGAATAAGATGATATTGACTGATACCAACTTCAGAAACTAACGCTTCTAAACTCAATTGTTCACCGATTTGATCTAGGAGCATCTCTTTTATACGGCGCATATTAGAGCAAGGGCGATAGGTTTGGTTCTGTTGCAGACTATCCATTGAATTTTGCGCATTGAAGCATAGTTCTAAAAAGTCGACCAACTGCACTTCACACGTTAATGGCTCATAATTTTGGTTCAATGATTGAAACAGGTGATTAAAACTCTGATAAAAAAGTTCTGATGTTTCATATTGACGCTCAAAAGGGTGATAATCAATGCGGTTATGTTTGAACAGCTGAGATTGAATCTCCCCCATCCAATGGGCGTCAATGAACAGCATTCTATACGACCACTTTCCCTTCGCTGGGTTACAACTGTGCACATCACTCGGATTAATGGTGACTGTGTCCCCTTGACTGATCGAATGGTTTGTCTGTCGGTTTCTATATAATGCGTTTCCCTGATCAATGATCCCAAACGAAAACTCATCATGTGAATGTTGATGATAACAAGCCGTTGATCGGGTCGCTTTTCGCATCTCAACAAAGGGCAGCAAGTCGCTTCGCTTAAAGAATACGGAATTATCTTGTTTCACAACTCACCCTCCTTGGTAAAATCATGCTATTTCAAAGTGCTTTTTTAACAGCCCTGCTCTTAATCGGCAAGCCACATGGATAGAACCGAACCAATAAGCAACATAGCCATAATCAAGTTAAATATCACCTGTCTACGTTGTGATTGCAAATACTGTCCTATTACACTCCCGGCAACCGCCCATATTGAAACCCCAATAAAGCAAATCACAAAAGAGAACAGGCAGAATATTGATAGATAATAACCACTGCTTCCCTGACCAATCACATATAAGCTGACCCCTGACATCGATACCATCCACGCCTTTGGGTTTACTCCCTGAGAGATTGCGCCATCAAATAAGCTAGGTGCAGACAGCCTCTCTTCTTTACTTCCTACGTTAGGTTCAGCCGTCGCGATTTTAATTGCCATATAGATCAGAAATAGCCCACCGACAATACGCATTCCTCCAGAAATTTGAGGAACAAACGTCGTTAAACTTTCAAGTAAAATGCCAGCAAGAAATACAATTAAAGTGTATGAGATCGTCGCGCCCATGACATAAGGCATGGCTCGTTTGATCCCATAATTAGCAGCCGTACTAGTTGCAATGACATTAACCGGGCCCGGAGAAATGGAACCCACCAAGGCAAAAAGCGCCATTGAAATAAAAACAGTGAACATAATTAAATACAGTGAATGTGTGGTACCGACAGCCTAGGCTGAATGTATCCATAAATATTGAACAAAATTGCTATGCGGCTAACTCATCATCCAAATATTGGCTGATATCAACGTGATCAATTTGTTCTGGTCGTAAATACTCTTTCGCATAACGAAGGTAAGTACCACTAGCAAGAAACAGCCTGAATAGCTCAATATCTAAGTGCTCATCAAGAGCCATCTTATACATAATATTGACGGCAACGCTGATTGGTTTCGCCTTTTTATATGGCCTGTCTGCTGCGGTTAGTGCTTCAAATATATCCGCGATAACCAAAATACGTTCAGGCACAGATAACTGGTCGCCCGTGAGTCTTCTCGGGTACCCTGTTCCTTTTAACGTCTCATGGTGCGTTGAAGCATAACGAGGCACACGAGCAAGTTCTGGTGGGAATGGCAGGTTCTCCAGCATTTTAATTGTGCTGATCATATGCTCATTTATCTTAAATCTGTCTTCAGAGGTTAAAGTGCCCCTTTTTACGGTCAAATTGTAGATCTCACCCAAGTTGTATTGATGTTCAGGCACATCCATTTTTATATTGAACTGTGGATCAAATTCTACATTCTGGCTGCGCTTGATAATGTGTTCCGCTTTATCGGCAAGCAGAGTTTCGGTCACAGGGAACGGGCTCGCTTCACCTTCACAGGCTAGCTCTTCGATGGGTGATAATCCTAGGCGATCATCAAAATAGCGAGTCCAAGTCTTACTTGCTAAATCATGAATACGTTCGATGCTCTCATCATTCATAAACTCTGAACCCACATTGGCTGATGCTACAAACGCAAAATCATCCACCAACTGCTGCTGATCTCGCTTCAATTTCTGCATCAAAATTTCATGATTATGTGGTTCCAACGCCAATTGTTTTAAGGTTTCAATTTCAGCGTCCCGCCATAGTACTTCAAATCGCATTCTTACTTCATGAATTCGATTATAACTCGCTTCTAACTTAGTGCCTTTGTCTACGATATGTTCGGGAGTGGTGATTTTACCGCAGTCATGCAACCAAGCAGCAATTCTAAATTCTCGTCGTTCATCATCATTCGCAAACGCAAAGCTCTTAAATGGGCCAGACTCTGACTTTTCAGCCGCTTCCGAGAGCATAATTCCAAGTTCAGGCACTCGATTACAGTGTCCTGCGGTATAAGGTGACTTGTCATCGATCGCTTGTGCGATGAGGCGGATGAAAGATTCGACGAACTCTTCTTGAGCCTCCTCATGTCGTTTAAGTTCACACGACATCTCTTTAATCGAAACGGACAACTCCCACAACTCTTTGACTTGAGTTTCCACAAGCTGCACATCATCATATTGACGATTCTTAATTTTGGCACTCTGCTCTCGAAGCCGCGCAATCGGTTTGACGATGGGTGAACCAAAAAACCACGACAGCGGTAGAAAGAGAGATAAAAATCCCGCCGTTAACAAAACAGAAGTAACAACCTTACTTTTGGCTACCGAATAAATAACCGTCTGTGGGATCACTACCGCAAAGTACTCTTCAGAGCCCACATCAACACCAACATCACTCACAAAAATATATTTACTTTCACCAGCAATATCTTTCAAAACTAACTTATGCTGCTGTGTTGGTTGATCGGCTATTTCCATAAGCTCAGCATAAGGCACAACAAGATCTGATTGCTTTGGTGATCTCGTTTCAGGCCCGCTTAACCATTTCAGCTTTAATGCTTCCTTCTGTTCCGGAGTGATATTCGCAAGAGCCTGATTGATGATATTCACAATTTCATGGTCCGGCTCTTTCATCACTAAATGAAACTCATCAGAGAAGCCATACTGAAACTCCACGATATTATTGTGAGCCTGTAGCTCTTCGATGAAATACTGCTGAGTCACTTGCGATAAAATTACTTGGGAATCAATAACAGCGTCGGCATCACCACTTTTTACGGCTTCAATCGCTTGTCGAACACTTGGATAAACTTGTAATTGGATGGAAGGAAATTGTTTCTTTATTTGTGGAATAACAGACCAACCATCTAAAATTGCTAATCGCTTTCCATTCAACTCTGTGAGCGTTTTTATATCATCCACTCCAGTGTTAGTGACAATTCCAAATGACAGTTCATACATCGTTTGGCTAAAGACACCCAATGTTTGATTCATTTTATTATTTTGAAGGGAATGCAGCATATCCAGCTCATTGCTTTGATACTTAGCAAGCAGTTCATTCCATGAAAAACCGTTTATGAATTCAAACCTTAACCCTGTCATTTCAGACACTAGCCCCAAAGTATCCACGCTGTACCCTTGTGGCTGGCCTGCCAATGAAAAATCCATAGGTGCCCAATCATTTTGATTAGATACTTTGAATGAACGTGCGTCCGCGATAATGGATTGCTGTTTCGCGGTGAGAGGTAATATTTTGGATGGTGGCAAAATAACGTGCTGAGAAGAGGATTGATTAGAAGCGATTACCTCTCCATTTTTACGATAGATATAAGCTTCTAGTATTGTCGATGAATCACGTTCATTGACCAATTCACCCTCAGTCAAATGCTGAGAATTACGTTTTACTATTGAAGACTTTGCCAGTTCAGACTCTACCGATGATAGAACGATATCAATCCCCAGTACCGCTTTCGATTCAGGGATACCAATTGAGTAAGTCTGCCCTGGTATTTTTAGATGCTGAAAAAGATAAGGTAAGGTTTTATCTACCTCTGTTTTTCCTTGGGCGGAGTACCATGGTCTTTGAGTAGGATAGTAATTACTCTTTTCGGATTTTGTATGCCTTATGTTGAAATTGGCGTCATAATAAAGCGTCTCTTTTATTCGTTGGTTACCAATATTAGAGATTTTAATTAGAACCCAGCGATCACTTGAAATTGCGCGGATTCGTTCTCGAACGATCGGAGCGGAATTTAAATTGATTAGCTGATAAAAATTCTCGTTGTCATACCCGACATAGAGGCTATAGAACAGAGGGTTTTTATTCATTGCCTGCGCAAAAATAGACCGTGTCTTTTCGAACGACTGATTATATTCAGATTCGTTCATGATCTTACCGAGCAGTTCTGCCGTATAGGTCGCTTCTCTATCTAACCTTTTGATGTAACTGCTGATCTGTTCGGAGACACCCCGATATTCTGTGACTGCGTTTTCTGCTGCCATCTGCTTACTAAAACGGTACTGTAAACTAATTGCGATGAGTGCAGTGATCAGTGTTGCGATTAAAAACATCCCAACGACGGTCACTCGGATGGTTATTCTTCTGTTTCCTACCTTTCTTGAGCCCATTATTTGCAATCCTTGCTTAATAGTATCCAAATTGGCAACACAACTAATAGCAACATAACACATATGCAACAGTGATTCTCTTATTTGTGAGAATCCACGCAAATAATCCGTAACTTTATGTTACTGCTCGCAAATTATTATTATCAGCAACTCATGAACTTTATGACCAAAACTCCCTTTATGCCCTTTATTCTTTTTATCATCGTTATAACGACAATTTCATAACAAGCCATTAACTTTACTCTATCCACATCGAATGGCTCTTTCTTGTGGTGAACATATTATAAAAAGCATGGATTGATTCAAATTCCATGCGCCGACATAAGGAACGTGAAACATGTTTAAGGTATTAAAACCGACTCTAGCGGCAACGATAATCACCGCAAGCTTATCTTTCAGTGCTCTTGCAGCAGACGTAGAAAAAATACATTTCTTAATCCCTGGCGGAGCGGGTGGCGGTTGGGATATGACGGCTCGTGGTACTGGTGATGTACTCGTAAAGTCCGATATCGTTGAAAATGTCTCCTTTCAAAACCTATCTGGCGGTGGTGGCGGTAAAGCAATCGCACACTTAATTGAAACCGCCAAACGTCAAGAAGATACTTTGATGGTGAACTCGACACCTATTGTTGTGCGCTCTCTTACTGGTATTTTCCCACAATCATTCAGAGACCTTACTCCAGTTGCCGCCACTATTGCCGATTACGGAGCAATCGTGACTTCGACTGATTCTAAATACAACTCTTGGGAAGAGGTGGTGGCCGATTTCAAAGCCAACCCACGTAAAGTAAAAATTGCCGGAGGATCAGCTCGCGGCAGTATGGATCATCTTGTCGTAGCCGCTGCGTTTAAAGGTGAAGGTTTCGATGCTAAGAAAGTTCGTTATATTGCATACGATGCTGGTGGCAAGGCAATGGCTGCACTCCTCTCTGGTGAAACTCAACTTCTATCTACGGGTTTAGGTGAAGTACTTGAAATGTCTAAATCAGGCCAAGTGAAAATCTTAGCCGTTACCGCTCCGAAACGACTTGCAGCCGCGCCAGACATTCCAACTCTCGTTGAGTATGGCAATGAAACGGTATTTGCGAACTGGCGTGGATTCTTCGCCGCTCCCGGCACTAGCCAAGCAAAAATAGATGAATGGAACCAAGCGTTATCGAAAATGTACAAAACCGATGAATGGGCAGTGGTTCGAGACCGCAATGGGTGGATCGACAACTACAAAGCAGACAAAGACTTCTACACATTCTTAGAGCAGCAAGAGAAGCAGATGGGTACATTGATGCGCGAACTCGGCTTCTTGAAGTAGTGTTCTTGAGGTCATCAATATAGAAATATAGGTTATTGATGCCACCTTGATGACATCAATAACCTTTGGGGCAATCTATCGACCCTACCCTGTTTCACGTATACAAGTGTTTACCCAAACTCCTTTGTTTATTGCGAACCCGTTTGACTAGCAGCAATCGGATGACGCTTAGTTAGTGATTTATTGACTCGCTTGTATACGTTTTTTCTTTTATGAACCACAAATGGAGTTGGATATGTCGGATTTGCCAACCAAATTTTTTAGTCGCGAATACCTTCTGTGCAGAGATCGTGTTGGTGCACTCATTTTCTTAATTACCTGTCTATGCTATGGCTATCAAACGACACTGATCCCTTTGTTTCCAGGTGATGAATACGAACCGTTTACCGCAAGAACATTACCAATATTGCTCACGATAGCAGGAAGTGGCTTATCACTCCTTCTTCTTATCATGGGGAAACCTGACAAACAAAGCGGCGCGATCCTTGGCTTCAATTGGAAGCTATTACTCTCCTTCCTTGCACTAATGGCGCTATATGGCCTTGGCCTAACATACGTCGGTTTTGTATTAGCAACCAGTTTGTTCTTACTCGCAGGTTTTTACCTACTAGGTGAACGCCGTAAATCGATTCTATTAGGGGCTTCATTCCCATTTGTTATCGGGTTTTATCTTCTTTTAACTCAAGGATTAGACATCTACCTTGAGCCCGGTCTTATCTTCACCCTTTGGTAATACTGATAGCCAATGAGCAACCGCAGTTGGCTTATTTTAAGTATGAGTAGGAACACATTATGTTAGACGGAATTTTACAAGGGTTATCGACCGCAGTGATGCCCATGAATATCATGATGGTCGTTATCGGCTGTTTTGTTGGAACCTTCATTGGTATGCTCCCGGGGCTTGGTCCTATATCTGCCATTGCTTTGATGATCCCAATCACTTACGGGTTAGAGCCCTCTTCTGGCTTGATTCTTATGGCTGGGGTTTATTATGGCGCTGTATTTGGAGGGTCAACCTCTTCGATTCTAATCAATGCTCCGGGCTGTTCATCAACCGTTGTCACCGCTTTTGATGGTTATCCTATGGCACAGAAAGGCCAAGCGGGTAAAGCACTTGCGCTCGCCGCTTACTCCTCTTTCACAGGGGGAACGCTGTCTGCCATTATGCTGTTGATTGCCGCTCCTGCTTTAGCCTCGGTTTCTCTGAGTTTTCAATCTTCAGACTATTTCGCGCTTATGCTTGTCGGCCTATCAGCGGTTGCTGCATTTGCCGGGCCCGGTCAAGTCATCAAAGCTTGGATGATGACCATATTAGGATTGATGTTATCTACCGTCGGGATAGATAAAGGCGTCGGGGTTGAGCGATTCACTTTCGGGCTGACTGACTTAATGGATGGATTCAGTTTTCTACTGCTTGCAATGGCCACCTTCGCATTAGGCGAAACTCTCATGGGTATCTTAAATCCAGAGAAAGATACCAGTGGCGAAGAAAAAAACAAAATGGCCGATATCGGTAGTATGAAAGTCACCAAAGAAGAACTTAAAGAAGTGGCACCTGTCTCGATTCGTTCTTCTATTCTTGGCTTCTTTACTGGTGTATTACCTGGCGCAGGAGCCACAATAGCAGCCTTCCTAAGTTACGGAATGGAACGAAGCCTTGCTCCGAAAGAGAAGCAGAAAGAGTTCGGTAAAGGCAGTATTCGCGGTTTGGTCGCACCAGAATCGGCTAACAATGCCGCATCAAGTGGTTCATTTGTTCCGCTATTAACACTAGGGATCCCTGGTTCAGGAACGACTGCCATTATGCTTGGGGCGCTTATCGCCTATGGTATTCAGCCCGGACCACGTCTATTTGTTGATCACCCAGATGTATTTTGGTCAGTCATCATCTCTATGTACTTTGGTAACATTGTACTCGTGATTCTGAATCTGCCGCTTATCCCGTATATCTCGAAATTATTAGCGGTACCAAGAACAGTACTGCTTCCAATGATTCTGTTCTTCTCTATTACTGGTGTCTATTTGGTTTCATTTAATACCATGGACGTGTTCATAATGTTATTCATTGCCATGGCGGCCATCGCTTTAAGGTTAGCCAATTTCCCTCTCGCACCATTATTACTTGGGTTCATTTTAGGGGGGTTAATGGAAGAGAACTTACGCCGTGCTTTAATGATTGCCGATGGTGAATTAAGTTTCTTGTGGGAGAGACCCATTACCCTCACTTTCACCGTTATTGCTGTTCTAGTTCTTGCCAGCCCAGTGGTAATGACATTAATCAATCGATTAAGGGCGAACACAACCGCAACAAAACCTGAACAGCCGTCATCTAACAACAATTAGGCTCTCGTGCTCGTAGATAACAATAAAAAGAAGGATCTCAATGAGATCCTTCTTTGTTGCGGAAAATCATCAAATAGCACTAAAGATTGAATAGACTCTCCATCATATCTTCACTGCTATGAGCATTAAAACTGTACTGTTTACCGTTCATAACCACTTTTAGACTAGCAGAGTGGAAATTATCTAACGGGTTATTATCTACATACGCTAGCGATTTTTCTACTGAATCAAACACATACAAACTGTCATCATTCAGTTGCAACTGACATTCGAGTAACTCCATATTTACGCCCTTTTATTATTATCCTAAGCCTAACGTTGCAGACCGTACAACGTTACATAAACATTAGTTCATCTCTTTAGAGTGTCAAGAATAGGATTAGATTTTGTATTTTTTTTAACAAAAATCTCTTCTTTTTCTAAATAACCCTATTCACAATCTTATAAATTGCGTCAACTCTCATTTGGTAGCCCTACCAAACAACTTCGACGTGAGCAAGATCTCTCAGCCTTTCCACTCCGCCCCTTAAGTACAGTTTTAAGGAGGTTATCTTATTTTTCGTGTTGTTTATTATTCAGTTATAACTAAAATCAGGAAAATAACGTGAATATTAACAATCAAAAAAATAGGATAATCGCCACGACTATCCTTTCAATAACAACAATAATCACTGGCTGTAATGGCTCTGAATCATCATCAAAAGCAACCACCTCACCGCCTTCCGCCTATGCGTGTTCTATTGAGACTAATAATACGTCCAACGATTTGCGAATTTACCAAGTCATGGTGGAAAGCTTTATTGATGGTGATACAAATATTGGCCATGGTACGGGTTATGGATCCAGTCACCATAATGGCGATATTCAAGGCATTATCGATTCTCTCGACTACATAAAATCGCTTGGAATGAACGCCATATGGATGACTCCTGTATTTAACTCTGAACCACTAAAAGGTCAAGACCATTGGGCTAATAGACTTGATGCAACAGGATATTTCGCCACAGATTACTTCACGATTGACCCTCGATTTGGTGACATAGACAAAGCCAAAGAATTAGTTGAAACAGCGCATAAAAAAGGTTTGTATGTATTCTTTGATGGCGTGTTTGGTCATCACAAAGCGAATATAATGCCATCGCCAACGGGGCAACTCCCTTCTGGTGCAAGTAACCCAGTCTCTTATCCAGAAAGCTTACCTTTTTATCAAGAAGTAGCTGAATACTGGATTAAGGAACTAAAAATTGATGGCTGGCGATTGGATCAAGCTTATCAAGTTCCAACTGATGCTTGGACTGAAATTCGTAGAACGGTCGATCAAGCATCATCATCAGTGACTTACACCAACAGCGATGGCCAAATTGTTAATCCTCTCGGTTATATGGTGGCTGAAATTTGGAATAATGAGAATTACATCAAAGAGACAGGCTATGGTGAACAAGACAACCCTGCACTCTGTTCTGCCTACGACTTTCCTGTTCGTTATCGTGTCGTTGAAACCTTTGCTGTCAATGAAAGCAATGTAGGAAATAAAGGCGGAAAATGGCTCGATGAAGGGATGCGCTTACATGCACTCTATCCTGACCACGCCAAACCAAATCTTATGCTAGGTAACCACGATCTCGTTCGCTTCGGCGACTTACTGCAACGTGGAAATATAGCAAACCCTGAAGATGCCGAGTATTGGCAGCGCTATAAAGCCGCGATATCATTTCAAGCTGCTTACACCGGACCTATCACACTCTATTACGGCGATGAGATCGGTGACCAATTAGACGGATTTTCTCAACAGGTCACCAATGATACATGTGCCATTGACGGGCTATGTGATGACCACGTCGCCAGAACTAGCGCTAAAATTGAAGGCATCAGCGTCTCTTTAAATACGAAGCAGTTAAACCTTAAAGCCTATGTAACTGAACTCATGACATTAAGAGCCCAACACCCTGCACTCTCTTCCGGCCAACGCACCAATATTATTGCCACAGAAGATGCTTATGTGGATCATAAGCAGTTCACCGACGATATTCTGTTATATCTGGTCAGCACCAGTGACCAAACTCAAACATTAACTTTAGCCGCTAATAATATTGGCTCAAAAGGTACGCTTACAAACCTTCAATCCGGTACGAAACTCAACCTTGCTGGTGGCCTCTACGAAATTGAATTGGCCCCTTTTGAAGCAAAATTTTTAAGCGTTGATCAACCGAGCATTGAAGGACCAATCGAAAATGACAGCAGTAAACCCAACCCGGACAACGACTCATTCATGGCGCAATGTGATAACCCAACGATGAATGAGCCCGGCCCAATCACCGAAACCTTATACGTTGTCGGAGATTTTTCAGACTCGAATTGGAAACATGTCTCTTCTCGCGCCTTTCAATACAAAGGTGACGGGGTTTACCAAGTCGTCGTTAATGAAAAAATAGGTAGCTATAAGATGCAATATGCAAGTAATGACTGGGCCCCGCAGTTTACAGCTGACAACACGACCCTTTCACTTGGTCAAGAAGCAACGCTGGTTCCAGGTGGGTATGGTAAAGATACCGCCACCACTATTTTTCAAGCAGGTCATTACGTTTGGAGCTTAAAGTTCGCCAACGATGGAACACCAGAACAAACCATGATTGCTCAGTGTCCATAATCCTGAATATTTGACTCAAACAATATTACAGGTCAACGAAAGAGAGTGCCAAATGGCGCTCTCTTTATATTTCTAACCACTAATTATAAATTAATCACCAAAGATGAGCGACTACCATCACATCTATTTGTCGAGCCATTTGAAGGTTCAAATCCCTTTTGCAATGATGGCGACCTTAAATAAGGATATATATATGATTTCTGTCGCTCTCGTTGATGACCACATTATGGTTCGTTCTGGCTTTGCACAATTGCTTAGTGTTGAGTCTGATATTAATGTGCACAGCCAACATAGTTGTGCCTCAGAAGCTTTTAAAGCCTTAGTCAAATCATCAGTAGATGTTGCTGTCATCGATATTTCCATGCCTGATGAAAGTGGTTTAGTATTACTAAGTAAACTTCGTAAAGAACAGCCGAACTTCCGCGCCATTATTCTCAGTATTTATGATTCAGCTTCATTCGTTAGCCAAGCTATTGAAGCAGGAGCTTGCGGTTATTTATCTAAACGCTGTGGGCCAGGTGAGTTAGTAACTGCCATCAGAACAGTCGCCAACGGCGATCGATATTTATGTGCCGATGCGCTATTCAATTTAAGTAACGCGTCTGCTACTCCCTCAGCATTAGATGAGCTTACGAAGCGAGAAATCGAAGTATTTAACCACCTGATCCAAGGTGAAGATGTCAAACACATTGGTACAGAACTCTCGATCAGCCATAAAACAATTCATGTTCACCGCGCCAACATTTTAAGTAAACTAGGGCTGGCTAATAATGTGGATCTCATCCGCTTCGCTCTCAAGCACAAACTGCTCGCTGAATAAGCAATGGTACAACAAAACCAAAACTCCCGACCAATCTTTGCCGACACCTTTACCTATGCTTTTGGCTTTTTTATTTACAGCATCAGTTGGTTTTGCTTATGGAATATTAGTCGTTACTTATCACCCGATATATTACTTGCAGGGCTATTGCTGCCAAGTGGCTTAAAACTTGTCGCATTCACTTTGTCACCGCGCCCATTATGGCGAGTCTTTGTTTTCAGTGAACTGGTAATTTCAGGAAGCTTAGTCTACTTATTAGCGGAGTATAGTCATGAAAATTTGCTGCCTATCTTTGCTTTCCTTCCATATTTTATCGCCATCCCCTTTCACCGCTACTGGCAGCCTCTCACTGTTTATTGGCAAAAGATTCTTGCACTAACGAGCCTAACGTTAATTCATGGTTTGCTTTGTGGCCTAGCTATCTTGCTTTTAATTAAGCCCTTAGAAATGCCAATCAGCTATGTATTTTCCACCACAATTTCAGCATTAACAGGTGGAATATTACTCGCTCCATTTTTATACCTACTCTACGACTATTTGCAGCAGAAAATATGGCTCCCTCTTAGCCCAACACTCATACATCAAGAAGTTCGGTTACGCCCTTCCGCGCTGTTATGGGGAATCAGTTTCTTTAGTATTGGGCTGCTGGCCGAGCTAACTCTATTGGAACAAATGAAGCCGCTCGCGTTGCTTATCATTCTGCTGCCTAACATTTTTATGGCGTATAAATATGGCTGGCAAGGCGGTGTGTTAGCCAGTGTAATCAACAGTATGTTGCTCGCTACCGCAAGGCAGATCACTGGTTCCTTTGAATCAGACCAAGAGCTGCAAATCTTTATGACCACGCAAGCACTGGTTGGATTAGGGCTTGGTATCGCGATCAGCCGCCAATATTTACTCGCCAAACAACTACAACAGGTCAATAACGATTTGGGAATCGAGCTCGCGAATAAACAGCACTTAGCTAGACAGCTCGTTCAAGTAGAAGAAGACATAAGAAAATCTGTCGCCCGTGAGTTACATGATGAAATCGGTCAGAATATTACCGCAATTCAAATTCAAGCCATGTTAGCAGATCGAATAAGCCAAGATGAAAATAGCAAGAACATTGCTACAACCATCAATTCACTGGCGCTAAGAATACATAGCTCCACTCGCCAACTGCTAACCCAACTTCGCCCCCATACTCTCGATGAGCTTGGTCTAGAGGATGCGGTTCGTCAACTTAGTTCAGAAATGCGTTTTGCCGAACGTAAAATTGATTTTAAACTAAATTTTGGTCTTTTCGCTGAAAAACTCGACGATATCACCGCTGTAACCTTATACCGTATTGCTCAAGAGTTACTTAATAATGTCAGTAAGCATGCAAATGCCACCGAAGTAAAACTGAGCTTAATGCCCGGTGATATTTTTAGTTTAGAGCTGAGAGATAATGGCAAAGGGTTACCTGAGAATTGGAAAATCAAGGGCCAAGGTCTTAAAGGGATTGAAGAACGGGTCAGTGCGTTAGGAGGAAATATGACCATTCAAACCCGCCAATTAGCCCCAGATATGCCTTCTGAATTAGATAAACAAGGTCATTTAGACCCAAAACCGTTCAACGGAACCCGAATTACCATCAATTTACCAACGAAAACGTTTTCTTTAAGTAAGTAATTTGTTAAGTAGCCCACAAAAATCACCTTCCCACAATAAAACTAGGAAATTTTCTTAGTCGTTTATAAATTTGTCTCATTCATTATCTCAATCTGTTTAGTAACATCAATTCGTACCAAGGAGAGTCAACAACATGATGGGGTTTCTTTCTACCGAGCAACCAGTTAAACCGATAACAGATAAAAGTCAGATCGACGCCACTTATCAATATTGGCGACTGCACTTAATGCTATCGATGTATGTTGGTTATGGCGTGTTTTACTTCACTCGAAAAAGTTTGAATTTTGCTATGCCCGCTATGCTCAGAGATCTCGGATTAGAACATTCCGACATTGGCTTTCTCGGCACACTTTTTTACATCACTTACGGTGTATCAAAGTTTGTCTCTGGCATGGTGAGCGACCAATCTAAACCAAGTTATTTCATGGGGTTAGGGTTAATCGCCACTGGCATTATCAACATTGCTTTTGGTTTGAGCTCATCCCTTTTGATGTTCGCCATACTGTGGACATTAAACGCCTTCTTCCAAGGCTGGGGTTGGCCACCATGCGCCAAACTTCTCACCACGTGGTATTCGCGTTCTGAACGTGGTTTCTGGTGGTCTATTTGGAACACTTGCCACAATTTAAGTGGCGCTTTGATTCCAATCGTCATTGGATTCACCGCGATGAATTGGGGTTGGCGATACGGATTTATATTGCCTGGTGTTTTCGCCATTTTAGTCGGCGGAGTCTTATGCTTTCGCATGCGAGATAAGCCCACCAGTATGGGCCTGCCTAGCGTCGGTGAATGGCGTAATGATGAACTTGAAAAACGTCATGAACAAGAAGGCCGAGGACTTAACTTTAGACAGATCCTCACCACCTATGTATTAGGTAATAAATATATTTGGTTACTGTGCAGTTCATATCTCTTGGTCTACGTGGTACGGACTGCGATTAATGATTGGGGCAATCTGTATCTCATGCAAAGGCACGGTTTTGAACTGTTTTCAGCCAATGCCGCCGTGTCAATGTTTGAAATCGGCGGATTCCTCGGGTCTCTGTTTGGTGGCTGGGGTTCTGATAGATTTTTCCGTGGTAACCGAGCACCGATGAACTTGATTTTCGCATTAGGGATTTTTGCTTCAGTTGCTGCACTTTGGCTCACGCCTTTAGACAATTTTATCGTGCTTTCTGGCTGTTTTTTCTCCATCGGTTTCTTTGTTTTTGGCCCACAAATGATGATTGGAATGGCAGCCGCGGAATGTTCGCATAAAGACGTAGCAGGTACGGCAACAGGCTTTGTCGGTCTATTTGGCTACTTAGGTGCCGCACTTGCGAGTTACCCAATCGCACTAATTATTGAACAATTTAGCTGGGAAGGCTTCTTCAGCATAATTACATTATCGGCGGCTTCTATCGGCCTACTGATTTTGCCTTTTGTAAAAGCACAGCAACGTGCTGAAAAGATGAGAACCCCTTAACAAGCGTGAATCAATTTACGTGGGTGTTCTCTGCTTACCCACGTTGTTCACAAATAAAATCATCAGGCTCTATGCGTGGTGACACAAACTTATCACTGGATTGTGGTAAGAACTCAATGCGCCCTACAACCACACTCTCGCATTGAGTTCATTATAAAAAGCAGAGGAAATAACATGAAAGTTAGAACTCACCGCAGCCTACTGGCCGCTTGCATCCTTGGTTCTGCATTTGCTGCCCCTCAAGCAATGGCAGATGGTCGACTTGTCGTATATTGCAGCGCAACAAATGCAATGTGTGAAGCGGAGACAAAAGCCTTTTCTGAAAAATATGATGTAAAAACATCATTTGTTCGAAATGGCTCAGGCAGCACATTAGCTAAAATTGAAGCAGAAAAGAAAAACCCACGTGCCGATGTTTGGTACGGCGGTACACTTGATCCGCAATCACAAGCGGGGGAAATGGATCTACTTCAAGCCTACAAGTCGCCACAACTTGAATTCATCATGGACAACTACAAAGATCCAGCAAAACGTAAAGGTAACTACTCCTCTGCGGTTTACATGGGGATTCTTGGTTTCGGTGTCAACACTAAGCGTCTAGCCGAAAAAGGTTTAGAGATCCCTCGCTGTTGGAGTGACCTAACCAAACCTGAATACAAAGATGAAATTCAAATAGCCGATCCACAAAGTTCTGGTACCGCTTATACTGCGCTGGCAACGTTCATTCAATTGTGGACAGAAGACAAAGCGTTTACCTACTTTAAAGATCTGGATAAAAACATTTCGCAATACACCAAATCTGGCGTGACCCCATCACGTAACTCTGCTCGTGGTGAAATCGCGATTGGTATTGGTTTCTTACACGATTACTCACTAGAGCAATCAAAAGGGGCACCACTTGAGCTAATTTCTCCTTGTGAAGGGACTGGCTATGAAATTGGTGGAGTGAGTATTATTAAAGGTGCACGTAACATCGACAATGCAAAACTGTTTGTCGATTGGGTGCTATCGAAACAAGGCCAAGAGTTAGCATGGAAAAAAGGTCAATCTTTCCAAATCCTAACCAACACATCAGCAGAGCAATCTCCAAATGCACTTAACCCGAAAGATCTAACGCTCATCAACTATGACATGGACACATACGGTTCATCGGCAGAGCGTAAGCGTTTAATCAACAAATGGGTAAACGTCGTTAAAATGGGCGAATAAACCACCTAGGTAATCCCCATATCGAGCAGCGTTTGTGCGCTGCTCACCGTTTTATTCTCGATACGATTTTCAATAAGCGTGCGTGTCATGCTTACGGCTTTTCACACCCTTAATTTGGTAATTTACAATGAATGACTTAGCAGCTGAATCGACTACTCCCCAGCGCCAAAGCTCTGACCAACACCAAAGTTCTCACCAAGATCAAAAAACGCATCAGAGGGATCCCGTTTTCTACTGGGTTGCTATGCTGATCGGAGCATTTATATTGCTGCCTGTGTTCTCTCTCGACTATGGTGTTTTTGAATCAACACCAGAAGAGTTCAAAGCCGCAATGGGTTGGAGTGGGATGAACATCTCATGGTTGTGGTTTGCTTTGCCTTTGGTTCTATTAATTAGACCATGCCAAGCGCAAAACAAATACGCAAAAAAACGTCACTACTTCGATATTGGATTTTCAAGTGCATGTATGCTCTTGGCGTTACTCACTTCTTGGTACACGGAGCAAGGCCTAGGCTACGCCAGTATCTTTTTATTCGTTGGTCTGGGCGCGGTCATCACCCTTGCCTTCTCTCGACTTGAATATTTAGGTGGAGATACGTTTGTTATCGGTTCATTGATTTCAATAGTATTGCTGATCTCTATTTTCATCATCTATCCAAGCGTCGCGATTTTCGTGCCTATGTTTAAAGATGATATGGGCAACTTCGTGATGTGGCAATTTGTCGAAATCATCACTAAAGCACAAATTGTTCAAATCATTCTTAATTCCATCATGCTTGGCACCTCTGTTGGTATTGGCGCAACCTTCTTTGGTCTTATCTTTGCAATCTACACCACTCGAATCGCCAAGCGTTCAGCTTTTATCGCACGTATTTTCTCCATCCTTCCGATTGTCACACCACCATTCGTTGTCGGCCTTGGGGTAACATTAATGCTAGGTCGTTCAGGTTACATTACTGAGCTCATGGTCGATTGGTTTGGTTTACAACAGACAAACTGGTTGTATGGTTTTACTGGTATTTGGATGGCTCAAGTACTTGCCTTCGCGCCAATGTCTTTCATGATTTTGGATGGAGCAATGAAGTCGCTACACCCTTCACTGGAAGAAGCGTCTTACACCTTGCGGGCGAATCGCTACCAAACTTTCTTCAAGATTGTGATGCCGCTGCTTAAACCTGCACTGGCTAACTCATTCTTAATCATCTTTGTTCAATCTCTGGCTGATTTCAGTAACCCATTAGTACTGGGCGGCAGCTTTGATGTTCTAGCAACTCAAATCTACTTCTATATTGCAGGTGCGCAGCTCGATTATGCTTCAGCCAGTACATTAGGCGCTGTTCTACTATTGTTCTCACTGGCTATTTTCGTGGTCCAGTATTTATGGATTGGTAAACGTTCGTACGTCACGATTTCGGGTAAATCTTACCGTGGTGATGTTCAACCACTACCGCCGACACTGAAACATGGCGTCACAGGCCTACTCTACTTCTGGATGGCCTTCAATGTTCTGCTTTATGGCAGCATTATTTTCGGTAGCTTTACGGTCAACTGGGGTGTGGATTACAGCTTAACGTTCGACAACTACATCAATCTATTTGGCATGGGAATGAGTGAAGGTGCATGGCCATCGTTAATCACAACCATGACTTACGCTGGTATTGCTGCTCCAATTACGGCTTTCTTCGGCTTATTGATTGCGTACATCGTAGTAAGGCAACAATTCCATGGCAAGAAAGTCATCGAATTTGCCACTATGCTCTGCTTTGCGGTACCTGGAACGGTTGCAGGTGTCTCTTATATTCTCGCGTTTAATGACGCACCAGTTTATCTTACGGGAACTGCCGCAATCGTGATTATTTCCATGGTAATGCGAAATGTACCCGTTGGCATTCGTGCCGGGGTTGCTGGTTTAGGACAATTAGATAAATCGTTAGATGAAGCGTCACTAAGCCTGCGCGCTAATTCACTCAAAACGATTACCCATATTCTACTTCCCCTGTTAAGGCCGGCAATTCTTTCAACGTTGATTTACAGCTTCGTCCGTGCAATGACGACGGTAAGCGCGATCATTTTCTTGGTTACGCCAGAAACCCGTGTCGCAACTTCCTACATTTTGAACCGCGTTGAAGATGGCGAATATGGTATCGCTATCGCATACGGCTCAATCCTCATTGTAGTGATGTTGTCGATTATTTTAATTTTTGACTCTCTTGTAGGCGAAGCACGTGTGTCTCGCTCTAAAGCTAACAACCAAGAATAACGATTGGAGATATTGATAATGGAAAATGAAAACTTTGTGGTTCTAAAAAATGTCTGCAAGAAGTTTGGTGATAACACAGTTATTGGCGACTTGGACCTAGAGATCAAAAAAGGCAGTTTAGTGACACTACTTGGCCCTTCTGGTTGCGGAAAAACCACGGTGTTACGTTTAGTTGCGGGGCTAGAAAAGCCAACAAGCGGTCAAATATTTATTGATGGGGAAGATGTCACCAATACGTCGATTCAACAGCGTGACATTTGTATGGTGTTTCAGTCTTACGCACTTTTCCCTCATATGTCTCTGCATGAAAATGTCGGCTATGGTTTAAAAATGTTAAGACTACCCACTAGCGAAATCAAACAACGAGTGGATGAAGCGCTTAAGTTAGTTGATCTTGAGGGATTTGGGAACCGTTTTGTCGACCAAATATCAGGTGGTCAACAACAACGTGTCGCCTTAGCTCGCGCCTTAGTATTGAAACCAAAAGTGCTGCTTTTTGATGAGCCATTAAGTAATTTAGACGCTAACTTGCGCCGTAATATGCGTGAAACCATTCGTGAGTTACAGCAGCGCTTTAATATTACATCGCTTTACGTGACTCATGATCAAACTGAAGCCTTTGCCGTATCTGATACCGTGATTGTAATGAAAGACGGTGACATCATGCAGAAAGGTTCACCAACCGACCTCTACAAAAAACCAGCATCAATGTTTATGGCGAACTTCATGGGTGAAGCCAACATTTTTCCTGGCTATTTTGATGGCGAAAGCATTAACATTAACGAATATAAAATACCGGCAGATCCTACGATGATTGAAGGGTTTCCCATCAACGAATATCAAATTGGGGTTCGCCCTGAAGCGATACTGCTTACCAATCAAGGTGAAGAGAGCCAACGTTGCACAGTGAATAAAGTCGCTTACATGGGCACAATGTATGAAGTTGGTGTGACTTGGCACGATCACGAGATTTTATTGCAGCTTAATTCATCGCAATTTGATGCCTCATTATCAGATCATGCTTACTTAACCATAAATCCAACAGGCTTATTCTTATTGCCGTTTAATGCGCAGTAAAAACTGATATTGCATCTCAATATGGTCAAATCACTAAAAGGAGCATTCACTGCTCCTTTTCTTTATGTGTATATTCCCATGTTTTAAATACCGCTAACGTACTAATCGACAGTAACACCGCTCAGGCCTGCCAACGCTGCCGTAATTCAAATCCGCTTCTAATTCTCCGGAACTGATCAAGTACTCAAGATAGCGTCTTGCGGTGGTTCGACTTGCCCCTATTTGATCACCAGCTTCATCCGCCGTTAAGCTAACAGGTTCTTGAAATAAGTTGCGAATTTTATCGAGTGTCACACTATCAATACCCTTAGGTAAGCGTTGATGGCTCGATTCTACATTGGCATTCGCTTGAAGCATTTTATCAACCAAACCTTGGTTAAAATCGGCCACATTATCCAGCTCTGTTTGTTGAGATTGGTACTTTTTAAGCGCCACCTCCAACCGAGAAAAGATCACAGGCTTAAGCAAATAATCGACCACACCACCACGCATCGCCTGTTGTAGTGTGTCGACATCACGAGCAGCAGTAATCAAAATAACATCACAGTGCTGATTATTACCGCGCACTTTTTGTAGAATATCGAGGCCATTTCCATCAGGAAGATAAACATCCAAAATCACTAAATCAGGCTTCAATACTTCAAGTTGCATTTCAGCTTCAGATTGAGTCGTCGCAATGCCTACAACATCAAAGCCGCCCATTTGAAGTAAATAGCGGTGATGAAGCTCAGCAATCGCAACATCATCTTCAATAATCATCACTTTAGTGGCTGAGATCATAGCTGAGACTCCTTCGGTAGATAGACCGTCATTCTCGTTCCGTACTCCTTGTCACTCGTCATTTCTAGCTGTCCGTGATATCGGTCTGCCAGCGTCTTCACTAAATACAAGCCCACACCTCGGTTGTGTTTAGCTTTGCTTGAAACCCCTTTATTCGTCAGTGTTGTGGTATCTAAATCGTGGGGCAAACCACAGCCTTGGTCATCCACTTCTAGAATAATTTCATTTCCAAAATCACTTAAAGAAACCTCGATGACCCTCCTATCAGGGGATACATGTTGATCACTGTTAATCACACTCATGGTCGCATCGAACGCATTATCAATGAGGTTTCCTAATACCGTAACGACATCATCCGAGTTTAGCCAAGTTGGCATGACTTCAAGCCTGGAGCCTTCTTCAACTTTTAGCACTAAGCCTAATTCTCGTGCCCGTTCTGTTTTTCCCAGCAACATCCCAGCAATCAATGGGTCTTTAATTGTTTCACGCAAGAACTCAATCAATGCTTGATAATGCTCTGTTTCTTGTCCAATTAAATTTTGTACGGCATCTAATTCCCCCATCTGAACTAATCCACTGATAGTATTCAGTTTATTTTGATGCTCATGGGTCTGAGAACGCAATAAATCCGCATACTCTTTGGTTTGGGAGAGTTGCTCTGTCAGTTCATTTATCTCATCTCGTAAACGAAAACTCGACACAGCACCAACCACTTTCCCTTCCACAACTATCGGGCTACGGTTTGCAATTAAGCGTTTCTGCTTTAGATACAGTTCAATATCATGATCGTGTTCACCAGATTTGAGTAGTTTATTCAAGTCACTGTCAGGCAACACTTTCGTTAATGGCTGATTAAGCGAGGATTTCCTGTCGATATCTAAAATCTGGCAGGCACTTTTGTTGATTGATCGAAGTATGCCGTTTGAATCAATACTGATGATCCCCTCTTTGATTGTACTCATGGTAACGTCCAGCTCCACATATAAACGGCCAATCTCTTCGGGCTCAAAACCTAAAATGGCTTTTTGAAACCGGCGTGAAGCATAACTTGAAAGCAGTGCGTTTGCGGCAACGACTAGAAGTGCCATTAAGATCAGAAAAGCGAGGTAAGGTTCGATTTTATCTTGTAATGTGTCGAGTAGATAACCAACGGAAACCACCCCTATCACATCACCATCGCGATTGAATATCGCTGCTTTCCCACGAACCGAGCGCCCAAGAGATCCCTGAGCAATAGAAACATAAGCTTCGCCGTGAATTAAAGCCCGAGCGTTATCCCCGCCTTTCATTGGCTTACCTAGTCGATGATCAACAGGGTGAACCAGACGAACGCCTTCGTCGTCGCCAATCACAATAAACGCGGCCCCGATCATTTCCGTTAGTTTTCGGTATCGGTCTTGTACATCGGCACTATTCATTGCACGAAAATCTCGCGTTTCGATCAGATTCACGACCGCATCCGACTTTGCTAAAAACGAGGCCACACCCAACGCTTTTAAACCTATCTCTTTCTCTTGAGAGTGCTTAATATAAGCAAAGCCCGCCGCCGATAAAATCAGCAGTTCAATTAAGCCCGATAACGTCATGATGATCAGCATTCGTTTTCGAAAACTGATTTGCTTCCACTTCATGAATGCACCCCATTAAAAATTCAAACACTACAACGGATCTAATTTAACATTTAAGCAACAACAAGGCTTGTGATGGTATAAATAACTGTGAACAGAGGGCTTTTATCTTTACCTCTTCAGTAGCACATAAATTCAAACTTAGTCTGCTTTATATAATGCCTAACTATTCTTTCCGAACCTTCTGTAAGCTGGCGCTATCAGATGCATATCAATAAGCCATTTAATTGATCTAGATCATGTAGATTTTAGCTCTTTTTTATCTATTTTTAGATCAATACGCATATACTTATTTCAGTGGATAAATAATACGCAATGGAATTGCCCTGTGGTAAGGCATATAGCAGAGAGGAACCAAGCCTCCACCATGAATACTTACCTACGTAATCAGGATGTCTATTCAAAATAGTACAATAATCATAACGTTCTAACATTGTTAAAAGGAATAAAACAATGCAACGAGACTGTTTTGGAATCTGCCTAACTAAGGCGATGCTGTTAAATAATGTACAAGCTACTTTCACACACGTTCGTGCGTATGAAAAAAACGCAAGCTCACCAAGTGATTTACATGTACTACTTGCTTTTCCTCAAATGTCTGGTCGAGATCTGCTAAACACCATGCAAGGTTCACGACAACTTGAATGGCGAGCCGATCACCATTGCCCTGCATTTGACTAAGCTTTGTTTTAACAGCACGCCGGGCTGATTCATCTATACTCAACCTTAAGGAAGAGTACGATATTGTTCGTACTCTTTTTTATTGCATAACAATAAATTCTGGCTCACAGTTCTGCTTTCAATTAGTTCTAATATATTCAACTTGATCATCACTTCGAGACAAATCAATCGTTTTATGATACAATTAGAGCTATTACTCTAATTTTAATTTCAAGGCTGTCATGAAGGTTAAATACGCATCTGCGCTATTAGGTTTGCTCTCTAGCGCCCTCTCTTTCCAACCCTATGCGGCACCAATCTCATTCCAAGATGCTTGGCAAATTTTGCAGCGAAGCAACAACTCTTTAGCTGCACAACGAGCTAACGTCGAACGCTACCAACATTTACAAAGCGCGAAGGATGACCTGAACTTACCTTCAGTAACTCTTGGTGCGAAATACATTCGCCTTGATACCGATGTGACCGTTTCTGGACAGCAACTGCTCGATAGTACAGGTGCGGTTTTACCACCACTTCCTCCCTTTGAAAATGCTATTGCAAATGCTCTACTCAGTACAACGTCGACCATTACCGAACGTGACATTTTCAGTTCATCAATTCGAGCTATCTGGCCTATCTTTACAGGTGGTCGAATTACTGCGGCTCAAAACGCAGCGGAAGGTCAATCTGATGAAGCGAAAAGTCAATTGGCGATGGAAATTCAAGCTCGTTACGAAGACTTAAGCAAATATTACTTCTCCGTATTGCTGGCCCAAGACGTATTAGAGACACGTAAAAATGTAGAAACGGGGCTAACGCAGCACCGAGATTTTGCAATAAAAATGGAGCAACAAGGGCAAATCGCGCATGTTGAACGACTTCAAGCAGAAGCTTCTCTTGATAAAGCGATCGTAGATAGAAAGAAAGCCCAGCGTAACCTTGATATTGCTCAGTCGGCTCTCACTCAAATTCTTAGCCAAGATGTACAAGTAGAACCAAGTGATGTTCTGTTTACCAATGACAATCTACCGCCGCTCAGCGCTTTCATTGATCAAACACTGAATACCTACCCTGGCCTCGCTATTTTAGACGCTAAACAAAAGCAAGCCAGTAGCCTTATCGCTGCTGAAAAAGGCAAATATTACCCTGAAGTTTTCCTATTTGGTGATTACAGTCTGCATGAAGACGATTCACTCGCAAGCCAGATGAAACCTGATTGGTTAGTTGGCGTTGGGGTTAATATCCCGCTTATTGAAACTTCTGGGCGTTCGGAAAATATTAAAGCGGCCCATAGTGCTGTATCTCAGGTGAAGTATTTAAAGGCACAAGCCAAACAAGACTTAAGCGTGCTAGTAGAGAAAACCTATTTAGAAGCAGAACAATCCGTTGAAGAAGTCAGTGGGTTGAATTCAAGTTTAAAACTTGCCGATGAAAACCTTCGCCTTCGCAGCAAAGCCTTTACGCAAGGTTTGGCTAACTCATTAGAAGTAGTTGACGCACAACTCTACTTAGCCAGCATCAAAACTCAACAATCCGTTGCACGTTTTCAATATTTAATCTCACTCAATAAACTGTTGGCTTTAAGCAGTGAAATGAACGCTTTCCCTCAATACCAATATTCTGCATCAACGACTGACAATGCAACACAAAAGGATCCATCATGAAACGACTAAAGCCAGCACTTATCTCTATTTTTGCAATTGGTGTCGTTGGTTGGGTAGGAAGTAGTTTCTATCACGCTTATCAACCTCAACCGATTCGCTTGCAAGGCCAAATCGAGGCGCAACAATACAGTATATCCTCGAAAGTACCGGGGCGAATTGATCAGGTTCTCGTTCGAAAAGGTGACATGGTTGAAAAAGGTCAGCTTATCTTCACTCTTCATAGCCCAGAAATTGCGGCTAAATTAGAGCAAGCTATTGCTGGACAAAAAGCGGCTGGCGCAATGGCAAAAGAAGCGGAGAAAGGCGCTCGAACACAGCAAATTCAAGCCGCTAAAGACCAATGGCAAAAAGCCAAAGCTGCGGCAAACTTGATGGAAAAAACCTACCAACGTGTGAACAACCTATATAACGATGGCGTGGTTGCTGAACAGAAACGTGATGAAGCCAAAACCCAGTGGCAAGCGGCTAAATACACCGAAAGTGCAGCGTTCCAGATGTACCAACTGACCAAAGAAGGTTTGCGTGATGAGAGTAAACTGGCTGCTGAACAAAAAGCGGTAATGGCAGCGGGCGCTGTTGCGGAAGTGGAAGCGTATGCTGCGGATACAAAAATCGAGAGTTGGTTCAACGGTGAAGTGTCACAAGTGCTGCTTAACAGTGGTGAACTTGCTCCACAAGGCTTCCCTGTTGTGACCGTTATTGATACCAAAGACTCTTGGGCCGTTTTAAATGTACGTGAAGATCAACTTAAATCATTCCAAAAAGGGACTCACTTTCAAGCTTACCTCCCTGCCCTTGATGATACGTTAGAGTTTGAAGTTTCTCATGTTGCTGTTATGGGTGATTTTGCCACTTGGCGCTCGACAGATTCAGCACAAGGCTTCGACCTACGAACGTTCGAAGTAGAAGCCCGCCCAATTGATCAAACTCAGTCGCTTCGCATGGGCATGAGTTTAGTTGTTGAGCTGTAATCTTTGTATGCTACCTGTTTGTGGAAAGTATGTTTTGTGGAAAAAATGTTTTGTGAAAAATATGACATCAACGACGCGTGTTAGTACCCAATGGCAGATAGTTAGACATGATAAGTGGCTACTTTCTTGCCTAACATGGGTGCCATTGCTCTTAGCACTTTCTATCTGGTGGATTTTCTCGCAGGGTATCGCTCGCGACCTACCTATTGGTATTGTCGATCTGGAACACAGTCAACTTTCTCGAACTTTGTCTCGTGAATTTGATGCGACTTCAAGCCTTGCAATTCACGACAATTACGCCGATATAAACCAAGCTAAAACTGCCTTAATTTCTGGGGATATTTACGGCTATGTGATTATCCCTAGCAACTTCACTAAAGACATATACCGTGGTACACCGCCACAAGTTTCTGTTTTTTATAACAGCCAATACATCTTGATTGGTAAGTTAGTGAACTCAGCAATACTTCAAGCCCAAGGTACATTCAACGCCCAACTTGATGTGGTTAAATCGTTAACATCAGGCAATACAACCGCCAAAAGTGCATTAGGCAAAGCGGTAGCGGTTCGAACTCAGATAACGCCTCTGTTTAATAAAAATACCAACTACGCACAGTTTCTTGTGTCTGCCGTTGTCCCTGCGCTATGGCAGATTGTCATTGTGGTCGGAACGATTATGATCTTAGCCGCTAACCACCGTACTTACGGCACTCAAAAGTGGCTCAAATCATCACCGATGACAACGGTAGTCAAAACATTAGCTGCTTACATACCGGTTTTCTTGATTCAAGGCATTGGCTTTTTACTTTGGTTCTATAAAGGGTTTGAATGGCCAATGAATGGCGGTTTTAGTGTGTTAATTTTTGCTCAATTAGCCACGGTTATCGCTTGTATGATTATGGGCTCACTATTCTTCTTTTTGACCCTAGATCCAGCAAGAGCAATGAGTTTTGCTGGTGCATTCACCGCGCCTAGTTTTGCCTTCATGGGGATTACATTTCCCGTTACGGACATGAACCCTTTTGCTCAAGCATGGCGTAGTTTATTGCCAATTAGCCATTATATTGAGACACAAGTGAGCCAGTCGAGTTACGGCGTCACGCAAATTGAATCGCTCGTACATTTGATTCCGATGATTGGATATTTATTCCCACTGTTATTGACCGCTTTACTGATCAATAAACACTTAAAGCAGAGTGAGAAAGTATGATGAGTTTATTGTCTCTACTCAAGCAAGAATTCAAAGCTTTAATGACCAATCCCGTTGTCGTATTAACGGTATTTGGCGGAGTGGTTTTTTACTCTTTCCTATACCCTCTTCCATATGCACAACAAACGCCAAGAGAGCAATCGATCACTGTCGTTAATTTGGATAAAAGTCAATCAAGCTACCAACTTGAAAGAATGGTTGATGCCACCCCGCAAGTCCAAATAGTGCAACGTGATCACACGATTGAATCGGCCAAAACGGCATTTCTTGACAGCTCTGTTAGCGGAATACTGGTGATTCCTGAACATTTCTATAAAGACATTCTTCTTGGTAAAAGCCCGACGCTTGCATATGCAGGTGATGCTTCGTTTTTCTTAGTTTACGGAACCGTTGTCGAGGGGTTAGCCCAAGCAGGAGGCACTTTAGCAGCAAAAGCCAAAGTCTCTCGACTTGTGATGGAAGGTGAACCACTCGCTTTAGCTTCAGAGCACTTTTCACCAATTAAGCTCAATTTGAAGCCAACGTTTAATCCAAGAATGGGTTATGTGGATTATGTTGTTCCTGCTGTTTTTGTTCTGATTTTACAGCAAACCTTAGCCATGGCGTCTGGGCTAATGGTTGGTAGCCAAAAATTTGGGACTGGGTATTGGAACCAGTACTCGCCACGTGCAGTATTTAGTATCAGAGCGCTAGTGCTGGTTGGTGTCTATTTCTTACTGAGTATGTATTACTTCGGCGCAAGTTTTGATATGCATGGCATAACCCGACTCGCTGAAATTCCGACACTTTTGGCTATTTTAGTGCCATTTTTGTTGTCATCTTGCTTTATCGGAATCTGGCTTGGCTCAATCCTTCCACGCCGTGAATTAGTCACCATTATTATTTTAATTAGCTCAATGCCTCTCATTTTTTCCGCCGGGTTTATTTGGCCAATTGAAATGATTCCTGCCCCTATGGTTTGGGTTTCGTCACTATTCCCAAGTACTTCAGGTATTCAAGCATTTGTATCGGTTAACCAATTAGGTGCCCAATGGAGCCAAATCGCGAGTCAGTGGACACAACTTTGGTTGCAAACATTAGGCTGGGGTGCATTAGCTTTTTGGTCATTTAAGCGAAGCCTACAATTTGAACAACGTGTTCACCCTTAATCGGCTGAGTTTATAATCAAATACCGTTAGCGAGCACATACAACTCAAGCTCGCTAACGGTTTTAGTTGTGGTGATGGTTATCTTTTACCTTGAGAATCATTACTCTCAGAGCTGATATTTCTTAGCGTCAGTTTTAAGACCGCGATATTTACTAAGCAATTCAGCTTGGCTCATGTTTTCATCCCCAAAGAAAAACCCATTCGCTCGCTTTAGCACATCAAAATCATTTTCAATGTATTGCAGTACCTGATCTGCTTTTTTCAAAGTGATCGGGCTACACGATTTTCCGTGCAAATCATCCATTAGATCTAAAGAGTTTGAGCGGAAACTTTCGATACGATACAAGGCTTCTAATCCGGAAGGACTTTCCAAAGCATGTTGCCACTGATCGATAGAGTTAGTGACCCACTCGACGACTGGGCTATCGGCTCCACCAGCAATCAGCTTATCCCTTTTGAATTGATAAGCCGCAAGTGCAGCGCTTTTTTCCACTCGATACAAATCAAGGATCTGTTCAAGGGTCAAATCAAGCGGATTTCTTAATAAGTAATCAAACAGAAAGCGTGTTTCGAAACGTTCCACACCATTGAAAAGCGGCGTATCTTGCCCATTACTATTGAATTGTGTCATGGGTTTAAATTGATACATATAGCCAAAGTCGAACAACTTTATTTGATTCATCTTATCTATCAGTATGTTGCCGGGACAGAAATCCCACTCAAACAGACCTGCCAGTTCTAGTTCTGATATTGTTGAAAAGATCTGCTTAAAAATATCAGCATCAAAATGGGTAATGAGCGATCCTTCAATCCAAGGTGAGAGTAAAATCCCATCATTCAACGATGCATATTGAGTCTCGACAATGTGCGAATACTTCTCAGGATTCTTTTGCTTTAAAGCGGTTAGGTCGCGTCGCCTTTGAACTTCATTTAGAAATGACGTTTGTCCATCAACATTTTTAACTAAACTCTCTGGCCGTTTACGTTTTAGAGTCCAATCTCGTCCTCTTATCCGCAAGTGATAAACCTTGGCTGTCAGTCCAGAAGAAAAAGACTCTACAACATAAGAGGAGTCGTCATCTATCTTTTTAAGTGCTTCTAATGAGACTCCAACTCCATCCAAAGTTCCAATTACAATGTTTTCTCCACTCTCAACAAAGGCCAGTTGTGCCTGCTGTCGATTTAGCTCCATGCTCATAATATCTATCCATTCTATAAATTTAAGTTGATAAATATATTGATAAGCTACGCCTACATACCGTGACAAACCGCTTAGTTATGCATTTTATTCGACTTCAGTTCCTTACACTCTGAATGATAGGTATAAAAAAAGGCTCAATGAGCCTTTAATTTTGTTATTGTCGCGTTTCACTTCGACCCAACCGTATAATGAGTAAATTTCGGAATTACAAACCCATTTCGTCCGTTAGTGCTTCTATCTGCCTTAAGTCCATTTTGTGAACTTCGATCATTTGATTTATCTGGCTTAAACGCGAGTTAACTTCATCTTGCTTATCGCATGAGTCCGATTTCGCATCCCAAGATGTTCCATCCAAATAAATATCGCACTCTTTCTTCAATACTTTAAGCTTCGGCTCTAACTGGCTCTTCTCCGTTTGCAGTGCTTCCAGTTCTTGCGAAACCTTCAGTTCACGACGAAAAAGATCACGCGAGCCTTCAAACATTGTGGCTTGCATGTCCGCTTGACGATTCAGTTTCGAGTTTATCTTTTGAGACTCTTCAATCTTAGCTTTCTGTACAGCGAGTTGCGACTCTAGCGCTAGGTTGGCCTTCTCTAGTTCTGTCGATATCTGCTGAGCCTCAACGAGTTCTTGTTGGTGAACAACATCTTGCTCTTTTAACGCAGCCGCTATTTTTTCATCAACTTCAGAGTCGACATTCGCAGATCGTTGCTCAACTTGAGTTACAAGTTGTGATTTATCGGCTTGTAATGCTTGGTATTGATTCTCTAACGTTTGATAACTCGCTTCCCACTTACTGGTCGTAACCGCTGAGCCAACAAGGCCACCTAGAGCAATACCAATGACGGCAGCGATGGCAATATAGATATGACTGCGTTTATCACGCTCTTCTATAACAACAACTTCATCTTGTTCATCTAAATCAGTATTCTGATTCACTCGCATATACTCCGTAAGTAACGCGCTCGTTCTATCGAGCCAATTCTGAAACCACAAGCGATGCGGTATAAACTAAAAATCCAACAATAACACTCAATACCACTCCTTTCTGAAGCTTTTCATTGGTGCGATAACGAAAAAGTAAAAACGCCAAAGCAATCAGAAATACGATAGCAATTAATCGAGTCATAACCCCTCCTTAGTCTCTCTATTCTAACTCATTTTGTAAGAAGAAAACGTCAGAGAAAAGTAGTTTCAACGATTACTTGTTTAACTTTTGCGCAAACAGTTTTTTTGCTGCTGACATCACACTTTTATTCAGTTAGGATTCGCATACAGATTATCTATAAATTATAGGTAATTGTTCCGATGAAGACTGCAGGAGAGTGGTTTTTAACTAAATATTAACATTTGGTTAGATAAACCCGCCGAAGAAGTAAATCTTTCAGGCGCTTTATGCTGGAGAAATCCAGAAAAGTGAGGACTGTCGTTGGAGGAACCTCTGGAGAGAACCGTTAGATCGGTCGCCGAAGGAGCAAGCTTTATCATCTTATTCGATGATTTAGTGAAACTCTCAGGCAAAAGGACAGAGGAGTGGAAAGCTACAACCTTAATATTAACTTTGCTTTATGTATAAGTATCACTATTAAGTAGTGGCTGATGGTTCTATCTGTCAGATCACTGCCCTTTCCCTCTTCTCCTTAAATCGTGCACCACGCACTTTTGTTTTATTAAGGGGAACCATGAATAACTTACAATCTTTACTGCAAACCATCGATAACTTCGTTTGGGGTCCACCACTTCTTATTTTACTTGTTGGTACAGGTGTCTACTTTACCTTTCGTTTAGGTTTACTACAGTTTCGCCATCTCCCAACCGCGCTAAAAATGGTTTTTAGCAAAGACAAATCAGGCCAAGGTGATGTAACGAGTTTCGCTGCACTTTGTACTGCTCTTTCTGCCACTATTGGTACGGGTAACATTGTTGGTGTTGCTACCGCGATTAAAGTTGGTGGGCCGGGTGCGCTATTTTGGATGTGGCTTGCTGCTGTATTCGGAATGGCGACAAAATACGCCGAATGCTTACTGGCTGTGAAATACCGCAAAATCGATGACAAAGGCCAAATGGTCGGCGGCCCAATGTATTACCTTCAATACGGGGTTGGCTCTAAAGCGTTGGCGATTATGTTTGCTGTATTTGCGCTTGGGGTTGCTTGTTTTGGTATAGGTACTTTCCCACAAGTGAACGCGATTTTAGATGCCACTGAGATATCGTTTGGGCTTTCACGCGAAATTTCAGCTGTCACACTGACTGTATTGGTTGCCTGCGTCACTCTAGGTGGCATTAAGTCTATCGCGAATGTTGCGGGTAAAGTCGTTCCAACCATGGCGCTATTTTATATCGTTGCCTGTTTAAGCGTAATCATTACCAATTACCAACAGTTAGGAAGCGCCATTGAGTTGGTGATCACCTCTGCTTTCAGCTCTACTGCGGCAACAGGCGGTTTCTTAGGTGCAAGTATCATGCTCGCAATTCAATCAGGTATTGCACGCGGCGTATTCTCCAATGAATCTGGTTTAGGTAGCGCCCCTATGGCGGCGGCGGCGGCGAAGACAGATTCATGTGTGAAACAAGGTCTGATCTCGATGACTGGCACCTTCTTCGATACGATCATCATCTGTACCATGACAGGGTTAGCGTTAATTCTAACAGGCGCGTGGCAAACAGATTTAGCGGGTGCCGCGATGACAACTCACGCTTTTGCGGTCGGTCTAAACGCTGACGCTTTAGGTCCAATGCTCGTCTCTATTGGCTTAATCTTCTTCGCGTTTACGACCATTCTCGGTTGGAACTATTACGGTGAGCGTTGCGTGGTTTTCCTCTTCGGAACTAAGGCCATACTTCCATATAAATTCATTTTTGTCGTACTTGTTGCTTCTGGTGCATTCATGAAGCTCGACATGATATGGATAATTGCTGATATTGTGAATGGACTCATGGCGATTCCTAACCTTATTGGCTTAATCGCATTGCGCCAAGTTGTGATTGAAGAAACTAAGCAATTTTTTACCTCTTCGAACCAATCAGAGAGTTTGGATACAGTAAAAATATAAAACGGTTAAACCAACAAAAAGCCCGCGACAACTTCGCGGGCTTTTTACTATTTAATTGATGGTAAGGTTACTGATTTAATCGCGTAACCAATCATGTTCCACGCTTTCACCACTCTTTCTAAAAAAACTTGAGTGCTGTTGTTTAAATTGATCTAGCTTCAACTCATCAACAGGCCAAAATGCAAAGTCTTCTTCAAGGTGAATCGAGTCTAGAGCCAACGACAATGTTTCAAGCTTCGTATCAACATATCGGTATATAAAACTTTGCCCATTCGTTTCGCAAACCATAACGGTATTTTCTTTATGTTCACCATTAATGAGCAAGTTTAGATTCTTATATTCACCAACTTTGCAGTCATTTTGATAAACGATATCAAGCTCTAATTTATTATCTAATGTTGTCATAACAAAAACGGAGATCGACTTTTCAATGTAAACCCGTCGCAGTAACAGTTGCCGTGTATCTTGAGTTCTCGTTTGCTGTATACCATTGGACAATGGTTCAAAATAAGCCCAGTGCCAATCCCAGTCCATTTTTCGACTTAAATAATTTAACTGAGGCACAGTGTTTATCCCTACTAGCCCAATAATCAAAAGCAATATGACCACTCCCGCAATCAGTAACTTAAGCATATGATGGGTTGATAAAGACATTACACTCTTTCTTCTATTAATAATTTAAGCCCAAGCGCGACAAGCACAACTCCGGTTGTACCTTCCATCCATTTCATGAACTTGGCATCTTTCAATAATGTTTTGGCTCTTGTTAATGCCCCAGCTAAACCGCACTGCCATATCATTGCTATCATGAAATGAATACCCGCCATAAGCATCGATTGAAGTAAAGGGGAACCTTGCGGATCAATAAACTGAGGCAAAAAAGCCAAATAAAATACTGCGGTTTTTGGGTTAAGCACATTCGATAAAAAACCTTCTCTTAATGAACGACTTACCACCAGAGTATGTTCTGTTCCATTTTGAATATTCATACCATTGGGCTGAGAAAATGTTGCGCGTAAACTGTTAATACCAAGCCAAATCAAATAAGCAGCACCGACCATTTTAATCACATTAAATAAATCCGCAGACTGGGCCAGGATGGCTGAAATACCGATAGCAGAAAAGAGCGCATGAATAAACAAGCCGCTACAAATACCCAAGCTAGTGGCACACCCATCGGTTAAGCCCCCTCTGGAAGTGTTACGAATCACCAGTGCCGTATCTAAGCCTGGAGTTAATGTCAGAATTGTAATCGCAATCAAAAAAGCTTCAAAATTCAAAATATACATTGCCTATCCCTGTTCCTTTCACTCTTATTCACGCCTTGCTCTTCGAAGGCTCAGCCTCTATCCCTAGATAGTTAAGCCAACTTATCTTTCAGACAGGCAAAAAGC
Source organism: Vibrio sp. 03-59-1 (assembly GCF_013114135.1). Taxonomy (NCBI): domain Bacteria; kingdom Pseudomonadati; phylum Pseudomonadota; class Gammaproteobacteria; order Vibrionales; family Vibrionaceae; genus Vibrio; species Vibrio sp. 03-59-1. The sequence goes on along the minus strand of NZ_VTYA01000007.1, from coordinate 214,082 downwards.
GAGAAAATAATTATGAAATCGATTAAATAGATAGTCAAAACCATGACTTGCTACTTGGAGTGATTGTTAACGATTGGTAAACTAACTTTTTCCCTAATTGAGTAGAACCAATGAGCGCCTTCAAAAAACTGGTCGACCATTCAAAGAAAATTTCACACTTCCAACATCTTTCCTCTATCTGTAGTTGGGACCAAGCTTCCATGATGCCTTCTGGTGGTAACGATGCTCGAAGCGAAGCGATGGCTGAATTATCTGTACACATTCACGGCTTAATGACTCAACCTCAGTTAGGCGATTGGTTCAATGATGCAGAGAATGAAGTGTTATCTACTCAAGAGAAAGCCAGCCTTAGTGAACTTAAACGTCAATGGCAGCGTACCACTATTCTTCCTGATTCTTTGGTCCAAGCACAATCACTGGCGGGTTCAAAATGCGAACATGCTTGGCGAACCCAACGTGGCAATAATGATTGGGTTGGCTTTGAAAAAAATTGGAAAGAAGTCGTCGCGCTATCAAAAGAAGAAGCCCAACTTCGATCTGATGCTACTGGTTTAACGCCTTACGATGCCATGCTTGACCTGTATGAACCAGATACAAACTCTGCCTCTCTAGATTTGATTTTTAACGATGTAAAAACTTGGCTACCATCGATGATCGATCAAGTGATCGATAAGCAAGCCAGTGAAAGTGTTATTGTTCCAAATGGCACTTACTCGACAGACAAACAAAAAGCTCTTGGCCTTCAAGTTATGAAGTTGCTTCAGTTCGATTTCAATCACGGCCGTCTCGATGAAAGTGTTCACCCATTTTGCGGTGGTGTTCAGTCTGACGTTCGTATTACCACTCGCTATGATGAGAATGAATTTGTTCAATCATTAATGGGCATTGTGCATGAAACTGGACACGCTCGTTATGAACAAGGGCTACCAACTTCGTTAGCAGGCCTGCCTTCTGGTGAAGCTCGTTCAATGGGCATTCATGAATCTCAATCGCTATTTTTTGAGATGCAAGTTGGTCGTAATGATGCATTCATCGGCCACCTTTCTCGTCTTGCGAGAGAACAATTTTCAGGGGCTGAATTCGAACAACAAAACTTCCAGAAAATATACACACGTGTGAAGAAAGATTTCATTCGCGTTGATGCCGATGAACTGACCTACCCTGCGCATGTTATTTTACGATATGAAATTGAACGTGATCTAATGAATGGCAACATTTTACATACAGATGTACCGGAATTGTGGAACCAAAAAATGCAGGATTACCTTGGCTTATCTACTCAGAACAACTTCAAAAATGGTTGTATGCAAGATATCCACTGGACAGACGGCAGTTTTGGGTATTTCCCAAGCTACACACTCGGTGCGATGTATGCGGCTCAGTTCATGGCAGCGATGAAGAAGACAGTAGATGTGGAAACCGTGATCGCTTCAGGTGATTTATCTCCAATCTTCAGCTGGCTGGAAGCAAACATTTGGAGCAAAGCTAGTCTATTTTCAACCGATGAATTGGTTAGACAGGCAACGGGTGATGTTTTGAATGCAACACACTTCCAAAATCATTTGAGAAGTCGCTACCTTTAATATTATGAAACCACAGGCTGAACATATACTCGTTCAGCCTGTCGCTGGATTAAATTGTAGATTGCTGTTTAGCGATACACTATCTCTTGCTCAATATAATCTGATTCACTAAACCATAGAACAACACCAACATAATCACTGGACGATAACGTTGAATCTATTTGAGCAGCAATTCGCGCAGTCATCTTTATCCATCCATCATCATTATCTAACTCTTTAACTAAGTCTCCGACTAATTCTAGTGCTGCGTTATCTAACTTTAAACTCATGTAGTGCATTTTTAACCCACGCCTTTTCTGTCTGTTTTCTTTCGTCAATGCTAGTAGATCTCTAGCTGACTGATCTAATGTAGATCCCTTGCAATACGAATTAGGTCTTGCTGTGAGTAATCTTCAGCGCTCTTTCCCTCTTTAATCAAATTAATGATCGTATAGTAAGATAGATCGCCAAACTCTTTTGCTAAATAGAGCATAAATGCCTGTTCGTTTGGCCATTTGCCACGAACGATGTACCCTTCTTCTTCATCGAAATCCGCCGTCTCGAAAAAAGAAAAGTCGGTCATCCCAATATTATGGCAATACAGAACTAAATACATAGAAAGCCTTCGGTTTAAAAATATTCCCAGCTATTTAAATCGATTGATCTGCTGAGTGCAAGTGACAAATACATTTACTGTTTAAACCTTTAGTCTCTTTAACATGCACGAAATCTCGTTACCTAGGTCTCTATTTACAATACTTCATCTTGTCTTTACCAATACACTTATTTAATGTGGGTGCATATGTAAACATTCATAATTAATATAATCGATGGGAGTATCGTTAAATATGATAAACACACAAGAATGCTCCGATAGGTTACTAAAAGATAAATTATTACGAGCAAATAATAAGTTTTTGACTATGTTCCAACTTTCACCTGTTGGAATGGCAATTGTTGATGCCACAACGGGTGATTTTCTTGAAGTAAACGACTCAGTGTTGAACTCAGCAGGTTATACCAAAGATGAGTTTATCCAGCTCAGTTATTGGGACATCACGCCTAAAGAATATGAGAAACAAGAGCTTCAACAGATTGAAGATCTTAAACGAACTGGACGTTTTGGTCCCAACCAAAAAGAGTATATTCGTAAAGATGGCACCAGGTATCCAATCACCATCAGTGGTGTTGCATTAACGGATATTGACGGCAAAGAAATCGTTCTCGGCATTATCGAAGATATCAGTGAACGAAAAGCCCATGAGAGAAAATTAGAACATGACGCTTTATATGATCCGCTAACCAACCTCCCCAATCGCCGCCTGTTATTTAACAATCTTCACCAGTCTTTGGCACATTGCAAGCGAGAGCAAAAAAAGTTAGCGCTACTTTTACTTGATATCGATAATTTTAAACCTGTGAATGATTCACTTGGACACAAATCTGGAGATGAACTACTCATTAGTGTCTCTCAACGGCTCCAATGCTTAATTCAAAGAGAGACAGACACCGTTGCTCGCTTGGGAGGCGATGAATTTGTGATCATGCTCCCTCTCATTACCAATGATCACGATGCCACTTTATTTGCTAAAAAAGTTATGGATTGTTTTCTAGAACCAGTTTTAGTTGGGCAGGAATATATTGATATATCCGTAAGCATTGGAATTTCAATCTTCCCTGAACATGGGGATGATGAACTTACCTTAATTGAAAATGCGGATAAAGCGATGTATCAAGTCAAGAATGAACATCGGAATAATTATAAAATATTTATGCCATTGAGATAGAGATAGAGATAGAGATAGAGATAGATTCAAGTGTAAAGTATTTTACTTTATCGATACCTGTTAAAAATAAAAAGCCTGACGAATCGATATTAGTCAGGCTTTTTGATTGATTTAGCTCATTAGGCAAGCATAAGCAGTAGTAAAGGCTTGTTCTTGGAACTGTTTAAGCCCTGTCTCTTTAAACTTAAATGCTAATGGATTTCGTTTTAGGTTTTCTTTGATCTCATTAGGAGAGACAACGGTCACATCCAAGCCATCTACAAGTTGAATTGCTGCTTCTAATTTAAAACCAAAGCCACCACCTGCAAATTTACCCTTAGTTTGACGTTGACGGATTACGATCTTATCAACTTGGTAATCTTCCATCAGCTTTGCAAAAGAAAACTGGAAATCTTTCATCTGTTGAGTGTCATTCGCGTCACCAATTGACACTTTAGACGCGCGGCAATCAGGTATATTGAACACACCGTCAGACAACGAAAGAAGACAGATAACCGCATCGTTACCTTTAATCTCAACACCACAAATTTTCATGTAAATACCTATTTATTATCTAGCTGCTTATTATAGTGCTTGTTGGACATCGAAGGCTAGCTTTAAGCTACGGCTAATCCACTTAATCAGCAACTATTACTCTATTCTTTCCATCACCTTTCGCTTTATAAAGAGCACAATCTGCCCGAGCTAATATGCACCTGAATGAAACGTCGCTCTCTATCGGAGTCGCGACACCTACGCTGATTGTGCAACTTATTTTGTTATCATCCAGGTTGATGAATAGCTTTTCAATTTCAGTCCGATGAAGTTCTGCTCTCTTTAAAATAACTTCATGAGGAACATCTTTCAGTAGCAGCGCAAATTCTTCACCTCCAATACGAGCAAAAATGTCGTCTTCTCGTTTGGCACTACGTATAGCTCGTGACACCATAATCAACACTTCATCCCCCGCAAGATGGCCATACTGATCATTTATTTTTTTGAAATTATCAATGTCAATCATCAACAGTGCGTGGCAGTGAGATTTCAGACTCGGCTTGAAGCTTAATTCGTCGGTGATCTCCATAAACGCCCGTCTATTCAAGGCGCCCGTTAACCAATCGATCCCCGCTAAAGTTTTTGCGTCTTCTATCTGTTTTTGTACTCGAATTTGAGCGGCTACCCATTGCGCAATGCTGGTCAGGATCTGTGCGTCACTCTCTTGATAACGGCACTGCTCGCTATGTGCAACATTGAGTGTCCCATAGCAGGCGTCATGGCTGAGAAGTGGCGCATCCATACACGATAGCAATCCACCTTCGGCTAACCACTGGCAATCAATATACTCTGCAGAATGGTTATTCTCACAAATAGCGAGGGCCCGGCTTAGGTACACACGACCAACCAAAGTGGATTGGATTGGAATCACTCGGCCTAATGGGATGACAGTATTTCCGGTCAGTGAAAAAACTTCTAATGTTGTCTCATTTTTTGCTAATGCAATACTTGCACGATCAGCATTAAAGATTTTCCGGACCCAGTAAGAAGTGCAATTTAGTATCTCTTGTACAGATTGAGACTGAGCTAAATCATTTAGAAATTCCAATGGCAAATTAACATGTTGCCTCTCTTCATTTGCAGACTGAAAACAATGAGCACTCAAACTCATACAACTCTCCTCACCATACTTGAACAGCTTTATAATGCTGTTCATCAATAATAGTCTCCTTTTGCACACTAAACCCCCTTACTAACAAGAAAGTTAATTATTTTCATTTAATATGAGGCGTCTAACCAGCTATGAGTCATTTTTTATTTATTCGACCGATAATAATTAGCAAGAAGTAAAATATCTTATGATGTCAGATTCATACAAAATACCTCTATACTCTCCTTCTGAGTCTACAAATACCCATGGAAAAGCCACTTCGCTATCAAGTAATGCCGCCAACTCATTTATATTCAGACTATCTTGCAACTGGGTGAACTTCACTTGCATCACTTGATTAATTGTTTTTCTCCAAATTTGAGACTCCTTCGTAGTTTCAAGATCGGTTCCCATCGTCAAGGTTAAATGTAGATTGAGGGAATCTTTGCCAACAATGCCTACGCATCGATTGTCGATCACGACAGGAATATAAGGAATAGATTGTTCATTAATGTACTGAAATGCCAAAGATAATGGTTCTGATGGATGAATTCTTGGTGGACCGTTTCGTGATAGACCTAAGATAGTACCGTGTGACTGTTCACTCATAATCAACCCTACTTCTTTCAATTGATCCACATAGGGCTTTCCAGAATTAAACTCAAAAAATGGCTTAGGCTTTGAGAATAAAAAGCCTTGTACATTATCAACCTTTAAGTTTTGCAGTACTCTAAACTCGTGATAGTTCTCGACACCTTCCGCCACAACTTCAACGCCTAAAGTATGTGACAACTCAGTTATCATTTTTACAATATTGAATTTGTTCGAATGCAGATGAATATCAGATACAAATGCTTTGTCTATTTTCAAAATATCAAACTGGCTATTGCTCAAGTAACTAAAAGAGGAATACCCTGTACCAAAATCATCAATAGCAATGCTAACACCTAAATTTCGCAGCTCTTTAAGCGCATCAGACTGATTCGCCTCATTGTCAAAATAAGCACTCTCTGTCAATTCGATAGTGACACATTCAGGTTTTTTGGCATGAGTGCATATTAGCTCTGCTAAATTATTTAAAACCGAAACCGGCTCTCTTTGGGTGTTTAATGAGCAATTTAAGGTAAGGCCCACATGTTCACCAAACTGTTGATGAATATCCTCTAGACGATCTAATGCGATCATACTAACTTGAGAATCTAGCTCATTAATTAAATCTAAATCTTCAGCGATATTAATCAGCTCTTGAACATTTGATTCCTCGTCAATACTAGGAAAACGACACAGTGCTTCAAACTTGGTTATTTCACCGCTCCTCGCATCCACGATAGGCTGATAATGAACTTCCAGACGCCGCTCTTGAATGGCTTGTAATACTCCATCCTCTAATCTTTTCTTCCTTTTAATCTCATTATGGATGGTACTGTGGTAGAAGCTAATATTGCGATCTTCTCCAGAGTGCCGTTCCAACATAGCTTGAGTTGCATGAGACAGTAATTGTGAGGCACTCTGGCTATCTAACCCTAAGATGGAGACACCAATACGCCCATTCATCACTCCATCATATATTTCTTTTCGACTATTTAGCCTAATTTCTTGAAAAAAATCACGTAACGCAGAACGAACACACCTTGATTCAATACTTTCATACCTTGCCTGACAATCAATGCAAACCACAAATATTTGATCGCCTAAATACCCAATCGCTTGGCTAACATTACCTAAAGAGATGACTTCAGAAAATTCAACATGATCATTGTAACAATCACAGGCAAATTTCGGCTTAATAGTCAGTACAATTTTACTGTTCGCTTGATGATCTTTTCCACACAATTGACGTAACTGGTTAAGAAATTTATCTTTAGTAGGAAGCTTACTCGACAGTGCGAGTCCCCCTAGCTCATTTGTCGCAATTTGAGTTGTCTGTTTAGGTAGAGCGGCTGTGAGCCCTAAATAATAGATCTCTCCTGGTGTTGCTTCTATCTTCTGTATTGTTAACTCTTGGGGGAATACTTGATTATGAGCATCACGAGTGAGCAAGGTCCCACTCCAAAAACCATTGGTATGGATTTGATGCCACATGTCGTCATAGAACTGATCCGAATACTTCCCAACGTTGAATATATTAGTTTTAACTCCAATTAGCGTTCCATGCTCAAACCCCATCTGGTTTTCATAATGTTGATTGCACGCAATAATTCGAGTTTCGCTGTCGGTGATCAAAACCCCATGGTGGCTATTTTCAAATAAGCTGCGAAATACGTTCGCGATCTGATGTTTTGAGGAGACAAGCATTACCGGGCGAACCGTTCCCTCGATTTGCCTTGGCTGAGTTAATTCAAAATAAAATTCAACATAAGCCAATATCGATTGGTTAGGAACGAAACAACAGCTGAAATGTTGTCTTTCACCAGACTTGATTGCTTGAAGAAATACGAGTTCTAACTCTTTTCTCTGCTCTTGAGTTATATACTGCATGAAGTCAGTGATGGTTACGATGGGCACTTCTAAATCAAGTAACGAGGCCAATGCGTTATAATCGTAGCTAAACTCTCGAGTATCAAGGTTGAGTGACCAATCAAACATTGGGTATTTATACTCAAGCGAATTATTAATGGCATTTACCTCAGGTTTTATTTGGAGTTTCGAATTCATCCTCAAATTCACCTCATTTCATTGCGACCACACTTATAACATAGAATTTAGCGTACTCTCTTATCCCTGTCAGCATTCAAGTTAACAGTTTTTCATATAGGATATGGAGTCGTGGTTTTATTATGTATAATTACCTTTCACTGGATATAAAGAACTCTCATGCCAAAGCTAATACATACAATTTGGATTACAACATTAGCCTTAGTGGCAATGTTGACCTCAAGCATGTTTAGCACTGCACTTGCGAACTCTGAAACCATCCATTTTTCAAACTCATTAGACAAATCATATTCAAGTTTCATTTCAGCATCGAACTGTCCTGAACACGATAAAATCAGTGATTCAACCTTAGATCATCACTGCTGTGGTTCAATATGTCTTATTAAAATACCAAGTTATCGAACCAATTCAGATTTATCGCCTCGTAGTCACTCTTTGGCGTTAATTCCCAACGAGTTAAGTAAGAAAGCCGTACTCATAGCGAACTCTGTTTATCGCCCTCCAATTGTGTAATTTCTGACGTCAAACAAACAACATCTCTCAACACTACAGGTTGAGAACTATTTAATTTTGTATGGAAATAATACACATGAATAAAATATTCACTCTTGTTGCCGCTCTATTTATGAGCATCTCTATCCAAGCTGCACAATTTTCTGAAGGCACGCACTACCAAGTTCTTGATGTCGAAAAAGCCACGAATCCAAAAGTAACGGAGTTTTTCTCATTTTACTGTCCGCATTGCTACAAATTCGAAGGCGTTATTGAACAGCTAAAATCTTCAATGCCTACCGAAGCCAAATTTGAAAAAGTGCATGTCGCTTTCATGGGTAGCAAAATGGCGGTTCCAATGGCGAAATCCTACGCAACAATGATTGCTCTGGGTGTCGAAGACAAGATGGTTGCGGCTATGTTTAAACAGATTCATGAACTCCGCCAAGCACCAAAAGATGAAGTTGCTCTGCGTCAGATCTTCATTGACTACGGTATTGATGCTGAAAAATATGATGCTGCTTACAATAGCTTTGCCGTAAATTCAATGCAGAAGCGTTTCGACAAACAATTTGAGGCAAGTACGCTAACAGGAGTTCCAGGGGTACTAGTTAACAACAAATATATCGTAAAGCCTGACAATATTAAGAGTTTCGAAGAGTACAACCAGTTAGTTAACTACCTTCTAACACTTTAATTTAAATGACAATAACAAGCCCTGGTGAATCACTGGGGCTTTTTTTTGGAAAATGAGATTGGTGAGAATTCATAAGAGAGCGGCTTCCAAAAATCGTGAAGCGGATTTGACTCGATAAATGATAAGAGCCACACGATGTGGCTCTAGAAGTAACAATGTCGATGGTATGTATTGAGCATACTTAGTGTTGAATGCCTGTTGGGTTAGAGGCAAATTCAACATGATCATAAATATCAGATAGAGCTTTAGGTTTTCTCACTCTATACCGACGCTTAGGTTTAGTTTCGACACTTTGTTGTTCTTCCTCAAGTGCAAGTTCATGCTCTTTAGCTGAATCAACAAACTCTGGATTAGCCAATGCTTCTTGGCGTAAACGATTTACACGGTCTAATGTATCCCACAACATACTGCACCTCCAAGCTAACTGTTTATATAAACAGTATAGAAGTAACGGTTAGTTAGTCAATAATAAACACTGTATCTTTACACAGTACCCATCCAGCGGTACTGCTATTAATTAAATTAGCATAAAGAAAAAAAAGAGCCAATACCCTACATACCAAGTAGAATACGATTTCATTATACAGGTCATATAGGAAAACGGTTTGCAAACGTTAGAACAGCTTAGAAAGGGACAACTACAAGGGATTACCCGCCTCCAATTATCGGAAGAGTTAAAAGAGTTCCCAATAGAGATCCTTGAATTAGCTGAAACATTGGAAATATTAGATCTCTCCAATAATCAACTGAGACAGTTGCCAAATGAGCTATCTCAACTCAAAAATCTACGAATTATCTTCGCTTCTAATAACCTGTTTACTGAGCTTCCAGAAGTATTAGGCCAATGCCCAAAACTTGAAATGGTCGGATTTAAAGCGAATCAAATCAGCCATGTTCCTTCAAACTCCCTACCAGAAACACTTCGTTGGTTAATATTAACGGATAACAAGATCGCTGAATTGCCTGATAGCCTAGGTAATAAACCAAGACTTCAAAAACTCGCTTTGGCTGGAAATCAACTGACCTCGTTGCCAAAAACTGTGAATCAATTGAACGCATTAGAATTGATCCGTTTATCCGCAAATGCACTAGCCGAGTTTCCTAAACAACTACTCGAACTTCCGCGTCTCGCTTGGATTGCATTTTCTGGAAACCCTTTTTGCCAACGAGAAAAAGAGTTCGAAACCGTTCCTCATGTCTCCTTTGAGGATCTGCAACTCAATCAAGTCTTAGGGCAAGGTGCGTCTGGCGTTATTTCTCATGCTGATTGGAAAAATACCTCCCTTGATCTGCCCGAAGAAGTTGCAGTGAAAGTATTTAAAGGGGAAATAACCAGCGATGGCTACCCAGAAGATGAATTGCAAGCGTGTCTACAGGCAGGAACACACGATAATCTCATCAAATCACTGGCTCAAATATCTGAACCAGCAGGCTTGGCTTTAGTTATGGAGTTGATTCCGAATAGTTTCTTCAATTTAGGTCTACCGCCTAGCTTACAATCTTGCACTCGCGATACGTTTGAAGATGGGTTTTCTCTTTCGATTGAGGAAATTTCTAAAATCGTCACTCAAATGACGGATGTTTTTCACCACCTACACCGCAACAAAGTTTGTCATGGTGATTTGTACGCCCATAACGTTTTGGTCAATGACTCAGCAGATATGATATTTGGGGATTTCGGCGCAGCATCTGTTTATGGGTACTTACCGCTACCTCTGCAACAGGGTATTTTTAACATTGAATTAAGAGCATTAGGTTTCTTTATTGAAGACTTACTGTCAATCTGCGATCAGCACCGTTCCGTTTCAAAATGCAAAGAGTTTCAAAAGCTCGAACAACGAGCAAAACAATACATTAACTAGTCAGCTAATTAGTTCATTAGTTCATTAGTTCATTAGTTCATTAGTTCATTAGTTCATTGGTTATGCTTATAAAAAACGCCAGCATACTTGCTGGCGTTTTAATTCAATTTGAAGCAAATCAGGACTTATAAAAAGTGCAGTGTTGCATTAACAGTGAATGAACCAATATTGTCATGCTTCATTTTAAAGTTTTGGTAGCTAGCGCCAACTGAAAGAGGACCAAATACAAAGTACTCAGCACCAACTCCATACATGATATCAACATCATCTTCACTAAAGCTTGAATCACCTTTAAGTTCGTATGAATGTAGACCACCTTTCGCGTAGATATGCAAAGGACCAAGATCAATACTTGGTTTAACAGCAATGTAAGCCGTTGTCGCATCGACATTTTTACGGTCTGCTCCATCGTATGACACGCTATCGAAAGAGCCTAAGTTCCACAAACCAGCTTCAATACCAATGATTGGAAGAAAACCAGTGCCAACATGGACACCGTAAGCAGTATCGCTTTCACCATCAAAGTCAGATTGACCACCAGAAACGCCACCGTACAACCAAGAATCAGCCATTACTGACGTAGATGCACCGATCAAAGCTAGAGCTAATAGTGTCTTTTTCATGTTTAACCTTCTCATTTAACATGGCAGTTAATTTAAATGGCGACATTTTGCCACCTAACTGCCAATAAATTGTTATTAACTTATAGTATGCAATATTTATACCTAACAGGCATCAATCGCATTTTTAATTCGTTTATCTGAAACCGGATATGGGGTTCCCAACTGTTGTGCAAAATAACTTACACGAAGTTCTTCGATCATCCAACGCACTTCTTTTACATTATCTGGCACAGCAATCCCTTTCGGAATCTTATTCAACAACTCTTTGTAGTCATTAGTGATCGATTCAATTTTGAGCATATGCAAACGATCTTTATTCGGATCGATTGGCAATTTTTCCATTCGTCGCTCTATCGCTCTCATATAACGAAGAATATCCGGGAGACGCTTCCAACCACATTCGGTAGCAAAACCTTTAAAGATGAGGCTTTCTACTTGAGCTTTTACATCAGAAAGCGCAAATGCCATCGTGAAATCAACACGTCCTTTCAGCTTTTTATTAATACTAAACGCGGTCGTTAAAATCGTCTCAACCTGTTCAGCGACTGCAACAACGGTATCGCCAAGTTCCGCTCGAACATGTTCTTTTAGTTGTTCAAACTGAGTTGGCTCCCAAACGATGCCACCTTTCTCTTCAATTAACTTATCAATACCACAAGCAATACAGTCATCAATCAGATCAAGTACTTTTCCATACGGGTTGAAGTACAAGCCAAGTTTCGATTTGTTAGGCAGATTCGAATGCAGATACTTAATCGGCGATGGAACATTCAGCAAAATAAGGCGACGTTGCCCCGCTCTCATTGCACTGATCTGCTCTTCTTCTGTCTCAAACAGTTTTATTTCAACACTGTCTTTAGTATCAACCAACGCCGGGAAAGCTTTAACATCAAAGCCGCCACGTTTTTGTTTGTATACTTTTGGCAGTTCACCAAAACTCCAAGTATGTAAACCTTGCTGCTCGATATCATCATCTGCAACTTGTGAAAGAGTCTGTTGAACTTTATCTTTCAGGCTCTCTTTGAGTTCATGCAGGTCTTTATTCTCTTTTAGCTTACGCTTGCGATGGTCGACTGCACGGAATGTCACCTTCAAGTGTTCAGGGATCTGCTCTAACTTCCAATCTTCCCGTAGTACTTCTACTCCCGTCATGCGACGAAGTTCTTTTTCCATAGAATCAAGAAGTGGTGCTTCCATTGGCGTCACGCGTGAAAGAAATGCATCCGCATAGTTAGGTGCAGGCACAAAGTTACGGCGTAGCGTTTTAGGTAGTGACTTAATTAAGCTCACCACCAATTCATGACGTAAACCCGGTATCTGCCAATCAAACCCAGCTTGACTCACTTGGTTCAAAATCGGCAGTGGTACGTGAACGGTTACCCCATCGGTATCGTCGCCTGGTTCAAATTGGTAGCTTAATTTCAGCTTTAATCCATCTTGATGCCAAAAATTAGGATAATCCAAATCAGTAACATGACTGGCATCGCCACGGAACAGCATCTCTTTTTCGAAATTAAGCAGTTCGCGGTTATCTTTACTCGCTTTTTTCCACCAACTATCAAAATGACGTCCAGACACCACTTCAGTACTGACTCGCTGATCGTAGAAATCAAACAGCTCATCGTCATCAATCAAAATATCGCGACGACGAGATTTATGTTCTAACTCTTCAACTTCAAGCAGCAGTTTACGGTTCTGTTTAAAGAAAGCGTGTTTCGTTTCCCACTCTCCTTCCACCAGCGCACTTCGAACAAAGATCTCGCGGCTGACTACCGGATCGATAGGGCCATAATTAACCTGACGCTTCGGAACGATTGGGATCCCATAAAGCATCACTTTTTCATGAGCCATAACCGCAGCTTGCTTTTTAGACCAATGCGGTTCGCTGTAACTGCGTTTTATCAAGTGTTGAGCAATCGACTCCAGCCATTCAGGTTGGATCTTGGCAATAATCCGTCCCCACAACTTGGACGTTTCCACTAATTCAGCAGACACAATCCATTTAGGCTGTTTCTTAAACAAACCAGACGCAGGGAAGATGTGAAAGCGAGCATTGCGCGCACCTTGGTATTCGTTTTTCTCTTGGTCTTTCATGCCAATATGAGAAAGCAGACCCACCAACAAAGCGGTATGGATATTTTGATAACTACCCGGCTCACTATTTAGCTTAGTGTCCATTTCACGCATCGCTTGATGAATTTGAAAATAGACATCTTGCCACTCACGAATACGTAAATAGTTCAGGTAATCTTTTTTACATTGGTTGCGGAATTGATTACTTGAAAGCTCTTTTTGCTGGGTTTTAATATGTTCCCAAAGATTCACAAAAGTAATGAAATCCGAGTCTTCATCAAAGAAGCGTTTATGTTTTTCATCTGACGCTTGTTTTTTCTCTGATGGACGTTCGCGAGGATCTTGAATCGATAATGCCGATACAATAATCATCACTTCTTTCAGGCAGCCATACTTTGGTGCTTCAATCACCATTCGTGCTAAACGCGGATCGATTGGCAATTTAGCCAGTTGACGACCTATTGGTGTTAACTGTTTCTTAGGATCTGAAGTCCCTTTCTTGACTGCTGCTTTGATAGCGCCTAGCTCTTCAAGAAGTTTGACACCATCTTGAATATTTCGCTGATCGGGCGCTTCAACAAATGGGAAGGCTTGAATATCACCTAGACCCAGCGCGGTCATTTGTAAGATAACTGACGCTAAGTTCGTTCTTAATATTTCGGGATCGGTAAACTCAGGGCGTGATAAGAAATCATCTTCTGAATAGAGACGAATACAAATACCTTCCGCCACACGACCACAACGACCTTTACGCTGGTTAGCACTCGCTTGAGAAATCGCTTCGATTGGTAGGCGCTGAACTTTGGTTCGATAACTGTAACGACTAATACGTGCAGTACCAGGGTCAATTACATAGCGAATGCCCGGAACGGTGAGTGACGTTTCTGCCACGTTGGTTGCGAGTACGATTCGACGACCAACATGAGATTGGAAAATCTTATTCTGCTCACCAGCAGACAAACGAGCATACAACGGCACAATTTCCGTATCACGTAAGTTACGTTTGTTTAATGCGTCTGCCGTATCACGAATTTCACGTTCGCCGTTCATGAAAATTAGGATATCACCTAAACCTTCATCACAAAGTTCATCAACCGCTTCAAAGATACCTTCCATTTGGTCACGATCTTGATCGCTGCTCTCTTCACCACCCAATGGACGATAACGCGTGTCTACAGGGTAAGTTCGACCTGATACTTCAATGATCGGCGCTTTATTGAAATGATTGGAAAAGCGTTCAGGATCAATGGTCGCTGATGTAATGATAATTTTTAGATCAGGACGACGAGGCAATAACTCTTTCAAGTAACCCATGATGAAATCGATGTTCAAGCTGCGTTCGTGCGCTTCATCAATAATAATGGTGTCGTATTGATTTAAATAACGGTCATGTTGGATCTCTGCCAGTAAGATACCGTCAGTCATCAATTTGATTTGAGTATTATCTGAAATCTGGTCGTTAAATCGGACTTTATAACCAACAAACTCACCCAGTTGGCATTCCATCTCTTCAGCAATGCGGTTGGCAACCGAGCGTGCCGCTAAACGGCGCGGCTGTGTATGACCAATCAAGCCATATTTACCACGACCAAGCTCACTACATATCTTTGGAATTTGGGTTGTTTTACCAGAACCTGTTTCACCCGCAATGATCACCACTTGGTTCTCAGCTATCGCTTTGGCAATATCATCACGCTTTTGACTAACAGGAAGAATTTCTGGGTATTCAATGGTTGGCTGATGAGAAATACGGCTTTGCGCCACCACCATTGATTTGGCGATATCTAATGCAATCTCATCAAATACCGCATGTTTGGATTTTTCGTTCTTGATTCTACTCGCGCCAGAGATTCGCTTACCTAATCGGAAGCGATCGCGCATCATACATTCGCTCAATGCTTTGCGTAATGATGTTGCGTTATTGGTGGATGCTGACGGGCTATTTGATGCAGAAGGATTTTTTTCTGCTTTGGGCTGTGACGAGGTCAAAGCGTGTCCTATATCTACTAACTAAAAACTGGCAAAATTATATCACAGCCAAACTATAAACAATCATACGATAGCCCTTCAGCTCCAAATTAATCCCGTTACAAACCCAAAAAAGCGCGAATGTATTGAGCATTCACGCTTTTTTATAAGATTAAACGTCAAAAAAATAGCTAGAATTCATATTGAATGTAAATGGTATTGTAGTTGCTTCCGCCTTTAATTCGCCCAAATTGAGAGGCATTTTCAAAGATGGCGGAACGATGGTGCAGAGAATACCCAAACCATACATTTTCTAGATCGGACTGGTTCACTGCGTCTCCAACATTAATATCAAATGAGAAGTCTAAATAGTTCAATAGATGACTCGCGGTATACCCTTTCTCATCCATCTCGGTCTGTTCGATATAGGTTATGCTGTCGATGTAAGATAAGCCCTCAGCAACACCAAAACGCCACTTAATAGGCCAATCAAACGTGTAGAACGCTTTTATTGCGGCGATGTATTCCGTACTACCAGACTGAACCTTCGACGACCAGTGATGCGCGATACCAGGTGTAAAATAGATATCAATTGGCACGCCAAACACTTCATCGGTCAACGGGTGACCATAAAAGACTGAAGTCAGTTGGTTATTATATTTATCTTTCTCGCTATTCAGCTTCATTATGTCGCCGATATTCGATGGCGTTGCCCAACCATGCGCGACTCGTAAATAAGGCTTATTGCTCAATTCCGGGTTTTTCGGTGCGGTTTTGTCGTTAAATAACCCAAACCCTAGATAGAACTCACCTTGATAGCGGTCTTCAACAATCGATGAATTGAAAGCGTTGTCATCAAAGCGAGTGACACTAGTCGAACCAAGTAGATATAAATTTGAGATCACATGGTATCGGATATCAATGCCTAAATTAACATCAATTCCAGCGCCGATACTTTCACCAGTCACATCCTTAAATGCATAGTACTGACTGTTGAAATCAGCATCTTTATAACGAATTGTCGCTCTAGGAGATAGCTCCCAATCGCCAAATTCGTACTGTCCGTTTAAGCGAAAATTGCTGTGAAAATGTAAGTCATCATCGGTCATCAACTCGCTATCAAAAGACCAAGTGTCATCAATTTTATATTGGAGTTGCATACCGAAGTCAGCGGTGTCGCCCTCATTGGCATTTTGTGCCGATTGTGGGATATCGATAAAGCGCATACGAGTTAACGCACTTACTCGCCAATCGGATTCTTCACTATTATATAGAAATACCCCGCCCTCAATACCATCGACAAAGACGTACTCATTCTCGAAAAACATCATAGGAACAAAGGTGCTGACGGTCTGGTCGCCTCCCGCTGTATCGAATGGGATACTGGTCGTGCGATACATCGCCGCAATTCCCCACTCTTGTTCTTCTGTACCCAAAGATGGGCAAGAAACCACCATCGCTAAGAGCGCGGTTAGGGCTCTACATTGATATTGTTTATGCATTATTCTTTTAAACCCTCGAACAAACAGCAGAATTCGTAATGATCCTTCAATTATTACCGATTTATACAATGTTTGCTTATGATTCAGTACGTTTCACCGTTACAATAAAGAATATTGTCCATCAGATGTAAGAAATGTGAAAGCTTCTGAATTAAAAAAAATCATCGAATCACTTCCTGAAGGTCACGACCCTGATATCGTTATGGGGGAAGAGTGGCTACCAGAAAGGCTCATTAATACTCACTTAAATGAGAGTTTGTTATTTTTAGAGTTTGATAATGCTCCAGAAGAGACGCAGGGAGATGAAGAAGGTCGTGGGTTTGTTGAACATGAAATCAATATGCTACGCAGTCGATTCGAACAATTACTGGATGAATCAAGCGACACCAAAACAAAAGCAGACGCCATGCTCGCTTTATTTTTAATGGGACATGAACTTTCTAGTTCCGATGTAATCGAAATCCTTGAAGATCCCGATAACAACTTAACGCATGACAATGGCTAGTACGCTAATAGCTAGAACGTCAATAGCTAGAACGTCACTGGTTAGTATGACAGTAGTTAGTACGACAATCGCTAGTACCTAGGTTTGAGTATTCGACACCACCATTTTCATTTAGGAGTTCTGTTTGCCAAGCAAGACATCGACACTACCTTTCATTATTGCAGGGCCAATTTTACGCAAAACGACATCCTCTGAGATCACTTTATGGCTTGTTACCACTCAGCCACTGATTGGCAAATTCAATCTATATTACCCAGAGAACTCTACTCCTTTTTACTCTGCTGATGTCAGTACTGAAAGCCAGATCCAAATTGGTTCGAAAGCATGGGTTGTCCTCGCGCACGTCAAAGGTCATTTCCCAACGGATACCGCTTTAGAGTATGACCTAATCACTCAAAATGGATCTTTAAGTCATACCTGTCCAACACTGTTGTACCCATATGAATCTCGGGTATCTTTCAGCATAAATAGCAAAGCCGATTATGTATTACATGGATCTTGCCGTAACCCTCACCATTTTAGTCGAGACAGTTTAGTCGCAGCGGATTCAAAAGTAGCCACTCAAAGCATTGAAGATCGCCCTTCACTACTGATGATGAGCGGTGACCAGATCTACGCGGATCATGTTGCAGGGCCGATGCTAGATGCCATTCAGCAAGTAATTAGTTTACTTGGATTGCCTGACGAAAACCTAGCAAGCGACATAGTGCCAGACAGCCAATCACTCTATTCCTGTTCTGAAAATTTTTATCATCGTGACGCTATACTTCCTCATTACACGAAAGAAGATGGCTTACTTGCGAAGTTTTTTCCTCACCAAGGGATCCCAATTTTCAGCTCGACTGAATGTGAAAACCATCTCATCACTTTCTCTGAATTTTTCGCCATGTATCTATTGGTTTGGTCTCCAACCTTATGGCAACACATTGATAGAGAACGTTTTCTCAATGTTAATTTCACTCAAGGTGGTCAGCAATTATCCCCTAAGTGGCAGCAAGTGTGGCGAGACGAAACAAAGCATATTGATAATTTCGTTTTAGGACTGGGCCAAGTACAGCGTTTATTGGCACACATTCCCACTTATATGATTTTTGACGATCATGATATTACTGACGATTGGAATTTAACCGTCGGTTGGGAACATGCCGCTCAATCAAATCCTCTATCAAAACGGATTATCGGAAATGGGCTTATCAGTTATTGGTTATGCCAAGGCTGGGGAAATGCTCCTGAAAAGTTTTCGACGGATTTTATGGCCCACGCTCACCATTTTTTCAATCAACCAAATGACCAATCTCAAGATGACTTCATTTACTATTTAGATCGTTTTGAGCAATGGCATTATACCATCGACACTCAGCCTAAGATGGTCGTGTTAGATACCAGAACTCGTCGTTGGCGATCAGAATCTCGAATGAATAAGCCATCAGGTTTAATGGATTGGGAAGCGCTCATTGAAATGCAACATGAACTCATGCACCAGCCAGCCGTGATATTAGTCTCTGCTGCGCCTATGTTTGGCGTCAAATTCATCGAAGCGCTACAAAAAGGCATGACCAATATTGGGCAACCACTTGTGATTGATGCTGAAAACTGGATGGCACACCCCGGCAGCGCCAATACCCTTCTGAGTATATTTACTCATACAAAAACACCAACCAATTTCGTCATTCTCTCTGGTGATGTTCACTACTCTTTTGCCTATGACATTAAGCTTCGTTTTAGGAAATCGAGCCCGAATATTTACCAGATAACCTGTAGTGGAATTAAAAACCAATTCCCATCAGCCCTGCTTAAATTTTGCGATGGCATGGATAGATTTCTCTACAGCCCGCGCTCTGTGCTCAACTGGTTTACAAAGCGAAAGCGCTTAAAAATCACCAAACGTTCACCTGACTCACAACGTTATTATCGTTTAGTGAATCAGAGCGCTATCGGTGAATTAAAGCTGGATGCCGAAGGAAAGCCGAGCGACATATCCATACTAACTGGTGAAGGGAATCGGATCTCTTTTCCTCCGACAGATAATGGCTAACCGCGCCGAATATGACTGATACTCTAAAGTCAGAAAAAGGTAAAGTTTCGCAAAGTCCCTTGTGATTAAGCAAGATTGGCATTATTTATTAATAGTGCCCTTATTAACAGAAGCCTTATTAAGACTTAAAACAACAGAAGTCGTGAATGAACGGCTCACATTTATATTTTTTTGGAGCATTTACCATGTTTAATTCTCTCACCTCGCTTTTCAAACAACTTTTGGAAGGACAAGACCTTGGGAAGAATGCCAATGTCTCACCAAATTTAGCCATTGCATCACTACTTTGTGAAGTTGCAGGCGCGGATCATCAGATCAATGAAGCAGAACAACAAGCAAAACTCGGACTATTACAGCGTCTCGTTAACATTGATGCTCAGCAAGCCGCAGATCTGCTCGTAGAAGCGAACGAAAAAGTGAAGGAATCGGTCTCTTTATACGATTTCACATCACACTTAAGAGAGCTATCTCAAGAAAGACGTTTCGAATTAATCAAAGGAATGTGGGAAGTAGCGCATGCCGATGGGGAAATTGACCCGATAGAAGACTCGGTTATTCGCAAAGCAGCAGAATTACTTTACGTTGATCATAGCGAGTTTATTCGTGCGAAATTAGACGTGATTGGTAATAACTAATAGGTACTAAACACAAGAGAAAATCATACCAACCTACAGCGGAAAAGGTTCATATTGTAGGTTGGATAACGTCATTCACATAGTCAAAGAGGGATTTTGGCTAAAACATCGTTAACGCTAATTTTGCCAAGTTATACGCATCAACATAACCTGAATGTTGGCGACCTTCCCATTCAATATCTTTCGCTTCTTGCGCGGCTCTATGTCCAATTCGCTTCTCTTTCAAGCGATTTTGCATTCGATACAAGGTCGCAAGGTTAATAAACTCACTAAATGGAGCATCTAACCCTTTGTCTTTGCACTCATTGAAAAGGATTTGATCATCTCTTCCCCATGATGCGTAAATTTTATTTGGGCCACCGAAATTCTTCAACATAGATTTTAAAACGTCAACCAGTGGGCGTCCTTGTTTCTCAATCTTACGTGGTGTAATTCCAGTTAACTCCGCACAAAACAGTGAGATTTCATCCTTTTCAGGTTTCACGTAATACTGCGCGCGTTTTACTATTTTACCTGTCGCAATGTCGATTTCAGCTAAGCCAATTTCGATAATTTCGCCCGTCGTTCCGACACCATCGTTGCTCCAGCAACACATCTCTAAGTCAAAACAAACAAGTCGGTTATGATTCATAATTGGCCTTTCTACTGCGTCTCGGAATTACGTTACTTTCATCGAAGACGGATTGTACCTGAGCCAAATGTAAACTTCGACCTCATGCGAGTTAAGTGCTCAATTAGGCTGCAACTGAGATACAATTTCGGCCATTTTCTTTGCTATGGTAAAGCTGACGATCGGCTTTGTGTAAAATATCTTCTAAACCTTCACCGGCATATCGCGCAGCGCCAATGCTGATCGTGCATGAAATCTCAATACCAGGAAAATACAACACACTCGACTCCACCGCTCGCCTTATGCTATCTAGATAATTCTTGAGTTCTTTCTCATCCGTCAACTGGCAAATAATGCTAAATTCATCACCTCCAACACGATAGAAACAATCCCCAGAATGCAGTTCTGATGTCACCGTATCTGAAACATGTATCAACATCTCATCGCCACACACATGCCCATGTTGATCATTAATAGATTTGAAATGATCGATATCAAAACTGACCAAACTGAAAGACTCTTTACGTTTCAGCATTTTCTTAATGTATCGATTGAACGCACGACGATTGAGCAAGCCGGTTAAACTGTCATGCTCAACAAGGAACTGAAGCTCTTTCGTTCGCTCTTTTAACATCATTGAGAGACGCTCTCTTTCTCTCGATTGTAGGCTACCAATATGAGCTAAAAGCAACGAAATCGTTAAGCCACCAAAAAATATACCCACTAGGACAATGGCATCGCTAATGGTAATTTTGCTTGGAAGTTGGAACTCAACAACCCATTCACGGTTATAAAGAGGAATTGATTTGCGGATCACATTGTCTTCAGCCGGGTCCCAACTCTTACTTTCGTACATAATTGGCGCATCATCAGACTCAAAACCGACATCAGTGACACGTATTTTCAACCAGTGGTCAGAATCAATACGATGGACAAGGTGTTCAAAATACGGTGTCGTTCTAATGACTCCAATCACGACGCCCAATAAATCAAATGTCCCAATTTCGAAAACAGGAAAATAGACCAACATGCCATTTTTAGGCGCTGACTTATCAAAACTATCTTGTATTAATCTTACTTTATCTGAGATGTTTGGCTCACCCGCTTGACTGATTCCATCTAAAATCAGCTCAAAGCGTTTACGAGAAGGATAGAAACCAAGTAAACGTGCGTTTTCTCTTGTTCTTGGGTAGATATCCGTTGCAACATAGATTGGAGCGTTGTCCTCCAAAATATAACCATGAGTGACATCGCCATCCTTAGGTATTGTGTAGATACCAAACCCAGGAAATGTCTTCCCAACACGATCAACATGCTTTTCAATATCGTCAACTTCCACTTTTTCCATCCATTGCAAACCAATAAGGCTTTCAGAGTTTGCAATGGTATGTTTGGCAAAGATCGAAAATTTATCCCAATCACTTCTATCATTAGCACTGAAAAATATTGCACTTGAGGCAATGTGTTGAATATCATTTTTTACAACGAACTGTAGAGACTGCACATGCCTTTCTGCTGCATCATTGAACGACGCTAGACGGTAAAATGTCTGCGCTTTATAACTTACAAATACACACACCAAAGTTACACTCATCGCGAGAATAAAAACAATCGTGCTAGATGAAAGTTTAGATAAAGAAAATATGTTGTTCCGACTGCTCATTTCACCACCCAAAATAGGCAAAAAATTAACTACAAACTATTTATAGTAAAAAACTGAGTTGTTATTCTTAAAATTATTCTATTTATATAACTGTCATTATATATGGGAATGCTTCAAAGACCCACATTTGTTGTCTTTTTAACCCAACAAGCTTAATCAATAAGTGTAAATGGCCATTTCTTCTAACCTTAGCCCTTGAATATGCTAGACTCAGCCCCTATTTTTTGGCTATGCATGGCAAAAAATAAGCCATTTTTGAGTGAGCCTTCGGTATATTACCGTCGATTTAAATGCCTTTATGCCAAACGTTGAGTATAACCAACACCCAACGTGATATTGAATCAATCCAAAGAGAATTCACCATGATTGTCGATTTAAACCTAATTCCAACTACGTTTGACATGCTACATGCGGGCCTGTTGGCTTCAAGCGTACTACTGCTTCTCATTGCTGTATCTCGCAAATCAAAAGAGATAGAAAAAATAGTTGAGAAACCAGTCGAAAAAATTATCGAAGTGGAAAAACCTGTTGAGAAAATTGTCGAGATTGAAAAAATCATCGAAGTTGAAAAAGTAGTAGAGAAAGTGATCGAAGTTGAATCAAAGCTGGCAACGGCTTCAACTGACTCAGCTTTGCAACTTCTGTCAATTATGCAGCAAGAAGCGCGTCTGATCGATTTCCTAAACGAAGACCTGACTTCATTTGCAGATGAAGAAGTTGGCGCAGCGGCGCGCGTTATCCACTCCGGCGGTCAAAAAGTATTGAAAGAGTATGTTGAGCTATCTCACATTCGCACTGAAGATGAAGAGACTCGCATCACTGTCGCTGAAGGCTTTAACCCTCAAGAAGTTCGTTTAACAGGCAATGTTACAGGTAATGCGCCATTCAACGGTACTCTTGTACATAAAGGCTGGAAAGCTGAGGCAATTAACTTACCTAAACTATCAGCAAACTACGACGCTTCTATCATTGCTCCTGCGGAGGTTGAACTGTAATGGAACACTCTCAACCTGAGGCTCAAGCTAAGTTTAGTGTTGGTATCGATTTAGGTACGACACACTGCGTACTGTCTTACCTTGACATCAACGATGAAGATGCTCGCGTTCAAGTGATGGAGATTCCACAACTGACCGCACCAGGCACCGTTGAAAATCGCAGCCAACTTGGTTCATTTTTGTATCAACCTCATGAGCATGAGATGGGCGAAGGTTCTCGTACCCTACCATGGACTCATGAGCCGAAAGCATTAGTCGGTGCTATTGCGCGTAATCTTGGCAGCAAAACGCCAATTCGTCTGGTTGCAAGTGCGAAATCTTGGTTATGCCATAGCGGTGTCAATCGCCGCGACAGCTTCCTACCACAAGGTAGCCCTGAAGAAGTCAGCAAAGTATCACCACTAAAAACAACAGAATTATATCTCGATCATCTTAAGCAAGCTTGGGATCACGCGAATCCAAATGCCCCGCTTTCTGAACAAGATGTAACGATTACGGTTCCAGCATCATTTGATCCAGCCGCTCGTGATTTAACGGCTGAAGCGGCTCGTAACGTAGGCTTTGAACATTTAACACTATTAGAAGAGCCTCAAGCTGCTCTTTATAGCTGGATCGACAACAGCAATGACACATGGCGCGATGAAGTCAACGTTGGTGACATCGTATTAGTCGTCGATGTAGGTGGTGGTACGACTGACCTTTCATTGGTTGCTGTGACAGAAGAAGATGGTAATTTAAACCTGAATCGAATCGCTGTAGGTGAACACATCCTACTTGGCGGCGATAATATGGATTTAGCTCTCGCTTACCGCTTAAAAATGAAACTGGCTCAAGATGGCAAGCAGTTGCAACCTTGGCAAGTTCAAGCGATGACGCACGCATGCCGAGATGCAAAAGAAGCACTGTTAAATGACTCAGAACTTCAAGCGGTGCCGATTGTAGTCCCAAGCCGTGGCTCTAAATTATTAGGAGCAACACTGAAGACAGAACTGACACAAGAAGAAGTACAGCAAACGCTCGTCGATGGTTTCTTCCCACAAGTCGGTATTGCAGATCATCCAGTACAAAAAGCGCGCGGCGCACTGACTCAAATGGGTCTACCTTACGCTCAAGATGCAGGTATTACACGCCACATCGCTGCGTTCTTATCTAAGCAAGCGAATGCTCAAGGTTCAGGCTCTGCTCCTGCTCAAGAGTTCAACCCATTTGCGAATATGCCAGGCATGCCGGAAGCAGAACCTGCAAGTGTCGATTTCATCAAGCCAACTGCTATGCTATTCAATGGCGGTGTTCTGAAATCAAAACTGCTAGCAACTCGCCTATCAGACACCATTAATGAATGGTTAATTGATGCAGATACAGAAATGGCTAAACAGCTTTCTGGTCTAGATCTGGATCTTGCCGTTGCAAGTGGTGCCTCTTACTATGGTTCTGTTCGCCGAGGCCAAGGTGTTCGTATCCGTGGCGGTATCGCGTCTAGTTACTATGTTGGTATTGAAAGCGCGATGCCTGCAATTCCGGGAATGGCACCGCCAATGGAAGCACTTTGTGTTGCTCCATTTGGTATGGAAGAGGGCTCAAGCGTTCAAGTTCCTAGCCAGCAGTTCGGTCTCGTTATTGGCGAGCCTGTTCACTTCCAATTCTTCGGTTCAACAACTCGCCGTGAAGACGAAGCTGGCACTCATCTTGATTTCTGGCAGCCAGAAGAGCTGGAAGAGTTACCTGAAATTCAAGTGACGCTACCTGTATCTGAAGGGCGTAACATTGGCGAAGTGGTTCCTGTTACCTTAGCGTCTCGTGTAACCGAGCTAGGCACTTTGTACTTAGAAGCGATTGCAGCGGATAATGGCCAGAAATGGCACGTTGAATTTGATGTACGCGATGAAGCGTCAGGCGAAGCGCTTACGCAAAATAGCGAAAGCCAAAACCAAAGCGAATAACATCGACTATTCATAAAAATTCGGCATCCTTATGGGTGCCGTTTTTCTAAGTATCTCATTTAATTCGCTCTTAAATTGATATACTTTACATTCATCTAAGTTTCATGAGCGTATATCTCGCTCATTATCAGAGAGGTTCTTCATGGCATCTCCTCGTTTTCTTGTCGGAATCGATTTAGGTACAACCAACACCGTTGTCGCATTTTGTGAAATCACCGATGATCTACAGCACTCCCCTGTTTCTCTTTTCGACATCGACCAACTTGTCGGCCCGGGAGAAGTCGTAAGAAAACCATTATTACCTTCGTTTCGCTATCATCCCGCACAAGGTCAAATTTCAGCATCGGACTTAACTCTACCTTGGGAACATAGTCCAGTTTCAGGTGATATCAGTAACGCTATTGTTGGCGAATGGGCAAGAGAACTGGGCGCAAAAGTCGAAGGCCGCCAAGTATCAAGTGCCAAGAGTTGGCTTTCTCATCAAGCGGTTGATCGTCGTTCTGAAATTTTACCCTGGGCAGGCGCGGCAGACGTCGATAAAGTCTCCCCTGTTATTGCGAGTGCCAGTTACCTTAACCACATTCGCCAAGCGTGGAACTATCGCAATCCGAGTAACAAACTTGAGGATCAAGACGTTGTCGTTACTGTTCCGGCTTCATTTGATGAAACCGCTCGTAAATTAACGTTAGAAGCGGCAAACATCGCAGGTTTAAGCAAAATCGTGCTTCTTGAAGAGCCTCAAGCCGTTTGTTATGACTGGTATGCAAGACACCAAACAAGTGCGACACAAGAGCTCGCTCAACTGCCATTGATTCTTGTCTGTGATGTAGGTGGCGGTACGACCGACTTGAGTTTAATCGAAGCCAAATTCTCAGACGATGAACTAGGGCTTGACCGAATTGGTGTTGGCGAACACTTAATGCTTGGTGGTGACAACCTTGATTTAGCCTTGGCTCACCTTGCTGAACAGCGTTTCAATCAAAGCAAGAAACTCAATGCATCGAGCTTAACAAAACTGATTCAGCAGACACGTAAAGCCAAAGAAGGTTTACTCTCTACAGGTGCACCTGACGAAGTTAAAATCACCATGCTCGGCAGTGGTTCGAAACTATTAGGTGGCACAAAAAGTGTCAGTCTAACGAAGCAGGAAGTGCACCAAATAGCACTAGATGGATTCTTCCCTCTCACTGATTTTGACCAAGTGCCGGATAAACGCCGCAGCGCCGTTGTAGAGTTCGGCCTCCCTTATGTGGCCGATCCTGCGGTGAGTAAACATGTGGCTGAATTCTTAACTCAGCACCAGCAAGTCTCTCAAGCAGCACTAGCCTCACTCGATTCAATCTCTGAGAATCAAGACAAGGCTGCGATACCTGTTGGCCTATTACTTAATGGTGGTGTGTTCAACAGTGAACTGGTTACCTCTCGGATTACTCAGTTACTAGAAAATTGGCGAGGCGAACCCGTAACGGTTTTGGATAATCCACATCCAGACTGGTCTGTGGCACTGGGCGCGGTTGCGTTTGGTAAAGCTCGACGTGGTGCTCAACTTAAAATTGGTGGTGGCGCTGCGCGCTCTTACTTCCTGCATCTTCAAGAGAAAAACAAGATGGGCAATGCACTTTGCCTTCTTGCAAAAGGAACCGAAGAGGGACATGAAATTCGACTTTCAGGCCGTCGTTTCTCTCTGACTCTTGGAGAACCCGTTAAATTTAATTTGCTCACATCCACGCACGATGTTCTTTCAGCGGAGCAAGGTATAGTGAAAAATGGAGCAGTGGTTAAAGTCGACGCTGACCTGTTTACGCCGCTGCCACCTTATATCTCGACCCTTGAAGGCGATGCTGTCGATCTTCACGCCAACCAAAAAGATCGAGTGGAAGTGCAACTTGCGTGTCAACTCACCGAAGTCGGCACTTTGAAAATGGAATGCGTAAGCTGCGAAGATGAGAGCAAACGCTGGAACCTTGAATTTGAAGTTCGAAATAAACAGAGTGATGAACAGCAGAAACAAGATTTACACCCTCGCCTCCCAGAGTGCAAAGAGCTAATCTCACGTTTATACAGTGGCAACAAAAAAAGTGCCGATTCGAAAGAGATCAAAACGCTCGCTAAAGAGTTAGAAAAACGCTTAGGTAAACGTGAAGAGTGGGATTTTGTCACTTTACGTCAATTGTTCGATACTTTCTCGCAAGGTCGTAAGCGCCGTCGTCGTTCAGAGCAGCATGAAAAAAACTGGTTAAGACTCGCAGGTTACTCTCTGCGTCCGGGTTTTGGTGATCCAACCGATGCATGGCGTATTGAGCAAGTTTGGATGCTTTATCAGCAAAACATTCAATTTGAAAATCACCAAGGCTGGAGCGATTGGTGGGTATTTTGGCGTCGTATTGCGGGTGGATTAAACCAAGAGCAGCAAGAGACTATCCTTGCTGATATTGCAAAATATCTTCACCCCGGAGCAATGAAAAACCCAGCATCAGCCAAAGCCGCTCAAGATAAAGGATATGAAGCGATGGTGCGCTTAGCCGCCTCGCTTGAGCATCTGGAAGTTGAAGATAAAGTACTACTTTCGACATGGTTTTTAAGTAAAGCGATCAATCAGCCACAATACCCTCAAGCGCATTGGTGGGCATTAGGTCGTCTTGCTTCTCGAACGCCACTTTATGGCAGTCAGCATAACGTTATTCCTCGTGAACAGGCTGAGCAATGGCTACCGAAATTACTCGATCAAAACTGGAACAAAGAGCCTATGGTGGCTTTTGCAACGGTAATGATTTGTCGCAAAACAGGCGATCGCTTATTCGATATTTCGGACGACTATCGAGAGCAGGTTTTAACCAAACTCAAATCGAGTAAAGTACCTGATTCTTGGATTGAACTGGTTGATACCGTAAAAGAGTTGTCGGAAAGTGAATCGAAACGCGTCTTTGGCGATGCGCTTCCAAGTGGGTTATCTTTGATTAAAGATTAAAGCTAAAACTTACTGTTCTTCAAAATAAAAGCGCAAAGTAAACCACCACTTTGCGCTTTTTGTTTATGTCTAATTCATTTCAAACGAAAACAAACCCCTGACTGAAACTTCTATGTTCCGCAGAAGGTTCTATAAGGCCCAAAATCACTTGGTGCGGGTTGTGCGAACTCTTCACAACCTGGCTGAACCTTAAATGGATTCTCTAGTACCTTGAGTAGACGTTCAAAAGGCCGAAAATCATTATTTTGTTCTGCCGCAAGAATCACCTCTTCGACCTTATGGTTTCTTGGAATATAAACAGGATTATGACGGTCCATCAGCTCAGCTCTCTCGGCAGGTGAGATCGGATTTCTATCGAGCCGCTGGTGCCATTTATTGTTCCAAGCAGTCCATTCTTCAGTTTGCTTAATTAGTTTCTCGGTTTCGTTTTTCTCACCGCTTACCACTTGCGACAAAGAACGGAAAAACTGTGTGAAATCGACATCTTGCTCATTGAGTAAACTTAGTAACTCTTGAACAAGCTCAAGATCGCCCTCTTCTTGATCTTTCAACCCCAGTTTAGCGCGCATTCCCACCAGCCATAATTCCTGATAACAGGCCATATAGTGCTGCAATGCGTTAGTGGCGAGTTCGACCGACTCTTCTTCATCGTCAGAGATAAGTGGAAGCAGAGTTTCAGCGAGACGAGCAAGATTCCACTGCGCAATATGAGGTTGATTAGCGTAAGCATATCGACCTTGCGAATCTATAGAGCTAAATACCGTATTGGGGTCATAACTGTCCATAAATGCACACGGCCCATAATCAATAGTTTCGCCCGAAATTGTCGTATTATCGGTATTCATGACGCCATGAATAAAGCCAACCAACTGCCATTTAGAAACAAGTTTTGCTTGTTGTTCACAGATGAGCGTGAGTAAAGTTAAATACGGGGAATCCGTCTGCTTTGCCTGTGGGTAGTGGCGTTCAATAACGTAATCGGCTAGCTGCTTAACTTTGTCTTGCTCTCCGTTAGCAGCAAAATATTGAAACGTACCAACCCGAATATGACTGGATGCCGTACGAGTGACAATCGCCCCAATTGCGGCCTGATTCCGCCATATCTGTTCCCCAGTGATCACCGCAGCGAGAGCGCGTGTTGTCGGAATATTCAACGCATGCATCGCTTCAGACACAAGATACTCGCGTAAGACAGGACCAAGCGCCGCTTTGCCATCCCCAGAACGCGAGAATGGTGTTCGTCCTGAACCTTTTAACTGTATATCGCGTCTTTTACCTTCACGATCAATCACCTCACCAAGCAGCAAAGCACGGCCATCACCTAGCTGAGGGTTATAATGACCAAATTGGTGGCCAGCATAGGCTTGAGCTAATGGCTTTGATCCCTCAAGCTTTTGATTACCAGAAAAGATATTGGCTAATTGCTCATCATTCGCTGATTGAGCATCAATATTTAACGAGCGGGCAAGCGCATAATTAAATTTAATCAGTGACGGAGATGGCGCAAGTTCAGCATCTTGAGATTGATAAAAACCACACAGCTCATTGAAGTAGCTATTATCAAAGTGGATCTGTACAGAAGAATCGGTATTTGAGTTACCCCCACTTGAGGCAAGATCTGTTTTATCCGTTGGCATGGCAAGGTTCCTTTTGTCATTGATGCTGACACCTTACTGGTAGTAAGCCTGTAGAGCAACAGAGTTAGATGACCGGAGAAGATGAAGCGCACTTAGCACACAATTTTTTGTTCCACTAAATGAACTAAAGGTGTTTTTGTTGTCGAGGGCAATATGGTTTGCTCTTTTTCTAGCAATATTTTGGACATAACTGAGTTATAGAAACTACTAAATTAGCGTTTAATGAATTACTTGGTGTATAACAAAACCTCTAGTGTAGTGGCCAATTTCACTTACCCACTACACAAGCTAGGAACAAATGAGCTAAATGATCCCGCTATTGATCAACTAAAATGTCATAAGTGAAAGTTACATGCTCGGGTACATACTGTTCAGTATTTATTTCATGTTGGACTTCTTCGATAGTCAAAATACAGAGAGCACCCTCACTATTCAAGATCACGGCTTTTTGTCCGACAGTAGGGGTGATTGTTCGACCGGGCGTTAGAAAAGAATCAACTGTTGATGGGGTAAAGTTTGAAGTTGTTATTAGCCCCACAGCTTTAAGGCCACCGTCAGTGTATACATAGACTTTATTTTCGGAACATCCACTGAAATGAATCTTGAACTGGTACTCACCATTTCCAACGGTATAACCTGAATGCTCTCGATAGCGAAAAGTTACACGCCCATTTAGAGCTGGGTTTGCATAATTACCAGAGTCTTTCATAACATCAATCCGCTCAAGTCGTGCTGCTCGTTTGTGAACGACCGAGAGAGGCATCGCATGTTGTTTGTCTGCGGGAAGTCCTTCAATCCACCGCCATACTGCGTCTATCTGGGTTGATCCTGGATATCTCCTTGCATCGGGGTTTGAATTAAAATCAAAACCTTTAGGACTTTTAGCTTCTAGCCAATTAGGCAATCTGCAGTTAGGGTTTTTAACAAAAAGAACGGACAGCCATGTGTTTGGTTTACTTTCAAAAACACTGCTTATCCATTCAGTCTCAATACCTACTCCTGATGTTGGGGCATTGTCTGCACGTTCGACATAATTTTCATCAACAACTAAAAGTACATGAGAAGCATCGGTTACTTCTTGCATGAAGCCACTTAAACTTGAACCATAGTCGACGGATTCGTCAATTTTCACCGTGTAACCCATTAAATGAAGTTGGCTTGCGAGTAAGTGAACCCACTCTTTATGCTCATTTGACGTCCAAGCGTATGAAATAAATAAATCCGTTTTCATTTGAATGTGTTTTCCTTATGTTCGTGACACATTGTTTAAATGCAATATTTTACTTGAAAAGTCCAGATCTTATCAAAAATGCAATAGTAAACAAAAAGAGAATTTAAAAGCTACTCAGACTAATGACAATAAGCGCAGTTCCATCAAACTGCTACCACCTTCGGATTACGATTTATTAGTTTGAACATATACCGATGCAGCCCAAACAATCACACTCCCTAGCCCGAAAAGGGGCAAAGGCGAGTTATGGCACTCGCTGAAACGTCTCTGGACAGGTATGGGGCAGCGATTCACTTGATATCCAGCTTTCGGCTTTGGGGGGGCAGAGCAAATTAGCATTATCCTCATTTTATCAAACGCCTTCGATAATCATGATCATAAAGCTGAATTTTTCAATACACACAACCGAGAAAAGACACCAAGCGGTGCAGATAAGGTGAATTTTTAGCCATAAATCGTTTCTCAAAAGAACTTTTCAACATCAAATATTCGCTTCATTTGATGTTGATGATTACCGCGCGTGAAGAACTAGCTTTTGGCTGACTCAGTTCTATTAACTATATAAAACTCACTCAAATCTGTGACAGGTTCAAAATTTACATCCGTGTCGATAAGGTATTCGTTTTTTAACTTTTCAATCACTCTATCGCAATCATTTTTAGGCAATTGAATGTAGATATCAGTTAAATTTTTCATGCTTTCCAATATGGTCTTATCTGTTTCAAAATTATCTTTTGGAAAACTGTATCCGATTGCAACTAAGGTTTGAGTATCTCGTAATTTTGGTAGTACATTTTCCAATTGTTTAGGTCGTTCAAATGAAAAAGAGATATGGGGTTGATCTTTTTTTATTTGAGATAGCTTTTGTTCAAGTATAAACTCAATTGTATCAATACCGTCATGCTCGATTGAAGATATATCTTCTTTAGTTAAAGCCAATGAACCATTCAATTTGAAAAAAGTAATATCTCCATCACCATCTTCGATACTAGATGGAATAATGGATTTATATCTTATATCATTAATGTCTGATAGCTCTATTTGATGGTCATAATTCCAACTCAAAAGACATAACTGACCAGAATCTAATAGATCAAAACCTACTTTTTTAAAGAAAACATCATATCTTGGGTCTGCAAAACTAAAACGATTACCAATGTCATTAATGTCTCTGTAATAAGTAATATTCTGTAGATGCAAAAACATCAGTTCTAAACTGCGTTTCATGCGATCAAGATTTTCTTTTTCATTTTTTTGATAGAAATACTTACAAGTTTCGTCAAATGTTTTATCTTTTGATGAATCAAGAGTTTGAACCACAAAATTTACATCAGGAAAAACTTGCTTAAAATACTCAATGTATTGGGTGTTTTTGTGCAGTTGCTCATCAGCAAGTTCTTGATTGATAAATACAACCAATGAATGAAAAGGTAAATGTGCCGATTTCAAGACTAATGTTAATATTTTATGCAAAAAATAGCCACGACCAACTGTTGGGGTAACCCAGTTTTCAAACAAAATAGCGTGGATAACATCCCAATCATTAATAGTATTGCCTTCTTTTTTTGATTGTCTTATAGTTCGAAATACACTCTGAAAGCCATTTTTAATCTTGATTTCGAATTTTTTTTCAAGTCGTTCCGCAAGAAACTTATCTCCACCAAATGAATTTCGTTGATGATCTGGAGCAGCTTTTAAACAATACCATTCGATTAGCCCAAGCAACTCACTACTTCTATTTTGGTAGACTTCGTGGATTAATCGTTCGAATCGTTCACTTGTTCCTGTAGCGCATCCATACATTAAAAACGAAATTGTTTGATGTACATAAAAGTTTTCAAAGGCTCCTTGAATACCAGAAACTAAAGGAACACGATTAGCACTCGCACCAGCTCCAAATAGATAAGTGATTTTTTTATTTTCTTTAATATCCAATTGATATACCTTTCATTATTTAATAGAGAAACGTTCATTAAAATAAATATATTTTGATTTCGAGAAATTTTCAACAATCCAGTTTTTTAATTTTTTTACTTCGACAATTTCTGAAATATCTTCAAGTGATCCAACATAAATTTTTTCGTCATGCAGGTTATCTTTCCACCATGAACATCAGATTTACCTTTTTCAATAAGTACCTTAAACACCCTTCTTTTTAATTCAAGAACATCAGTTATAACTAGAGCATAATTACCAAACTCTCCATAATCATAATCTTTGATGAAAGTTAAATAATTATTTTCTGAAACAAATGAAAAACAATAAATACTATCATTTCCACCCATTTCACAACCCACACTTGAAAGTGTAAGGCTACCATTAGTTGCATCAATAACGATTGATTCACTTCCTAACTTGAATTCTTTTAACTCATTTTCTAATGTTAGACTTTCATTCCCAGGTATAAAGTCAAACTTGTTAGGTTTATTTTCATCAATATCTTTCCTTGAATCGTTGTCATCCAAATCTCTAAAATATTTTGTTGGTCGGAAATATATTCCCCCATGTTTTTGTAATCTTTTTATGTACTTCAACTGTGGCATAGCTCCAATAAGGAAATCTGTATCAATGATAGGGAAAATTTCAAATCTATCATTGATAAAATCATTCATAAAATATTCGTTATGCTTTAATAAAATCCCATGATTTATTTACAGCTTTCCAATAAACTGACCATATATCAGGGTTTTCTGGTTCTAATAAAATAGATTTATTTGCATAAAATAACGCTGCTTCATATATATCAAACATATAAAATATTGATGCTAAATTGTGCCATGTAAAGCTACATTTTGAATCTATAAGTAATATATCCGAATAAGTCCTAGCAGCAAAAATTAATTCATTTGTCTTTACATAATGATTAGCTAACTCATGAAGTTCTGCTAGATTGCCTTTTTTTTACCTTCCGTGATTAAACCTGCACGCTCCATATACACTTTATGTGGGTGAAGAAGCCCTATATTCTTGAAAAATGATGCCATTTCAATCAATGTATTCATAGATAATGGATCGTACAATAAAGACTGGGGAAGTAGTTTTGATGACAATCTATTATCATGCGTTTTTTGGCTTTCATCGTACAAATCTAAAGCTCTACTGTGCATAAATCATTTTCCTTTAATACGAAGTCAATAGTTTATGTATTTTATTAAACAGCAATAATAAAAAATATTACAGCAAAAAATAATGCAAACAAACCATGAAATATTAGCTTCGGTTTACTTTCATTGTGTGGAGTTAACAATGAGTCCTCTGACAAATTATTCCACTCTAAAATGATCGAATTAAACTGGATTTCGATATCACACTTATTGATAAGCCCTGTATTAATTTTTATCTGAAGAGCTTCGATTGTACGTGCTAGATTTGCGTAACGGGCACCAGATGATCTATGAATCTCAGCTCTTTCTCCATATCTTGCTTGCGTAACTAGTCCAGAAATAACTGCCGCGATACAACCAACTAGCACCACTATATGCTGTTTAGTGATTCCCCAAAAAAGCACTTCTTGTGTATTGAGAGAAAAAAACGAGAACACTGTAACAAAAACAGTTGAGTATATGAGCAAATAACCAAGAAACTGCGCTCTATCAAAGAGGGTTTCAGCTCTTTTGTAGTGGCCATCACGAGCTTCTCTACAGCGGTTTAGCCAAGAATTAAGTACGCAGATAAGCTCAGGTACTACAAAATCATTATCGTTGAGGTTAGTTTCTTGCATCACTGTCTAAAAAGTTGAATTCAAAAAAATCATTTTATTTGATACTTAATTTATTTGATATGGATAGCATCATAAAACCATGCATGCAATTGACTTTGTTGCGCAAATCAGTTTGAACTATTTCGGAAAATGTCGATCTGCACGCTCATATACTATCATTGCACTATGTAGTCATGAGTAAGAGCCATAACAAAACCAACTGATGGACAACACTCGAAACTCGCAAAGGGGCAGATCTGAGCTAGCCAGTCCACAATTGATTTGTTCTCCGCGCACAATTTGGATTCACCATAAAGCAAAGCCAACGCTTCATCGGAAGGTTGGCTTTGATGGTATTAACGCAGTCGAGCTAACACGACATTCTGATCTAAATTTTCTTGGTAATCAGTGTAATCAAAACCTTTATCAAATATGTATTCGGTGATTAAGGTTCTTGCGGTATCCACCAGCGTTTTACCGCTCCAAGGTTTTTCAAAATATTGATTGATACCTGCCGAATTAATGGCAGTTATGGTGTCTGAATGCGTCGCCTGCCCGGTGAGCAGTATCTTCTTCGTCTCTTTGAAACGACTATCTTGTGAAATTTCGCTCAGTAATTCGACGCCCGTTTGACCCGGCATAACATGATCTGAAATGATCAATGCGATAAACTCACCAGATGCATCGAGATCATCCATCAACTCAAGTACTTCTGCTGCCGATTCACAATCTTCAATATTTATCCAATTTGAAAGGGAATCTAAATCTTGCAGAACTGCACTCAGGACTTCACGCTGGTCGTCCACACAAATTAGGTTAAGCTTCTCCATAATCGCCCTCAATTGGTAATTTAATTCTAAAAATTGTTCGGCTCGAATCGCTTTTTACTGCAATTGTGCCACCGTATCCGCTGACTATTCGTTTAACAATCGATAGCCCTAACCCCAAACCAAATGACAAGCCACCCTTTTTAGTAGTGAAATTTGGTTGGAAAATTTTTCTACGTGTAACTTCATCGATTTCAGGCCCATTGTTTGAAATCGTGATTAATATTTTTTGGTTACTGACTCGCGTTTGTATATCAATTTCAGGCTCATCAGTATGGTTCATTGCATCACAGGCGTTCTTCATTAAGTTTGCCCAGACTTGAACTAACTCCGTCGATGAACCTTTAAAACGAGGTAAAGCCGCTGGGCTCATTCGTACTGAGACACGCCGTAGGTCACTTTGTAGCAATGACACCGCTTTGTTGATGCTATCGTTCACATCAAACAGCTCTTCGGTTTGCACATCGGCACGGCCAAGTTGCTTCACCGATTTAACGATTCCAACGGTATGACGCGTAGCTAACCGCATATC
The DNA here is from genome assembly GCF_013114135.1 of Vibrio sp. 03-59-1. NCBI lineage: Bacteria > Pseudomonadati > Pseudomonadota > Gammaproteobacteria > Vibrionales > Vibrionaceae > Vibrio > Vibrio sp. 03-59-1. The sequence goes on along the minus strand of NZ_VTYA01000007.1, from coordinate 177,959 downwards.
ATGCAAATCTCGTCCAATTTGCCAATATTTAACCGCCTGCTCAGGGTTACTTAACCAATGTGACGACAACACATCTTCTGGCACTGCGCGAGCGAGATCTTTTGCGAGGCTTTTGCTCAAACCATATTGTTGCTCAAAGTGTTTGCCTCGTTTTCTTACATCGGACGAAGCACTATTTTGTCCATGCACCAATCCATAATCAAAAAAGCCACTCGCCTCTGGGTGAACCTCTTCGAGTAACTGGATCACCACATCTTCCAGCCTTTCTGATTTACTGCTCACCACACCAATCGCATTATTCAGTTCATGAGCGATACCTGCGGCTAACTGACCTAATGTGGTCATTTGCTCCGCAGTATTTAGCTTCTGCAGTGCCTTCTCTTTTTCTACCGCTTCTTGTGTCGCTCTGCGCTGTCGCCGAGAAAGTTCGTCCACAATAACAGGAGCAAACTGAGCACTAAGCGATCCAAAAGTCTCAGGCTCAACTTCTTCGGTATCTCTGTCTATCCAAGCCAATTCCACATCGGTTTTGGCTCGGACTGTGGATGAAGCCACCCAACTACCAGAAAAGAAACTATGTACACCAATAAATGCTTTCTCTGTGGCCGTAAAAATATGGGTTTGTTTGTTGGAACCTTCTTCTTGGAAAAAACCTTCTAACTCACCTTTGCAAACATAATAGAGGCGCTCGTTATGCCCATCTTGATGGATGATAACGTCTCCACTATTGACGATAAGTCGACGCTCAGAATTACAAAAATAGGCATCGATTAACCGATCTAATTTAATTTCGTACATAACCTATCTCAACTACTTGGTCAGACACTCTTAGGCATAAGCCCACTTTGGCATAAACGCGCTTTGGTATAAACGCACTTAGACGTAAGGAGATACATTAACCAATATGACCAACAGCATGGAGGATCCAAACCATAATGAAGCTTAGTAGAACCCCTGTTACACCAAGAATTACACCTATTTTTGCCATGTGATTGCTTTGTACATGACCCGTAGCATGTGCCAACGCATTCGGTGGCGTACTAATTGGCAACGACATTCCAAGTGAAGCAGCAAAGGTCACAACAAGAATCAATGTAATCTCACCACCAAGTGGCGTTAAAGAGGCCATAGAAGATCCTAAAGCAGCCATTATCGGCATCAACAAGTTGGCCGTTGCGGTGTGCGACATGAAATTCGCCATCGCTAAGCAGAGGAATGCCGCACCAAATAGCACAACATAAGGTGAATATTCATCGAAAGGTATGCTATTCACAATCAACCTCGCGAGCCCTGTTTGATCTAATGCTAACCCAAGAGCAATACCACCAGAAACGAGCCACAACACATCCCAAGATATCTTCTTCAGATCTTCTTTATTGATAATGCCAGTAAGCGAGAATATCGCGACGGGGATAAGCGCTACGGTGTAAGAGTTCATTCCGTGAGCCGAGCCCATTAACCAGAGAATGATGGTGGTCGCGAAAGTGATATAAACCAAAATTGCTTTCGGTGTTTTAAGGAACTTGCCCTTAATGTTTAGTTCAATGCTTTGTTGCTCTGCTTTAAACAAGTGGCAAATCAGAAACCATGCAAGAGTCATCATAATCACCACGAATGGAACCCCAAACACCATCCACTCTCCGAACGTGATTAGGTTATCGCCGACTAGATATTTCAAGGCAATCGCATTTGGAGGCGTTCCGATCGGCGTTCCGATACCACCAATATTAGCAGCAACAGGAATACAGAGAGCAAACGCAATTCTTCCTGGATCTTTTGGCCCGAACAGCGCGATGACTGGTGTTAAAATTGAGAGCATCATTGCCGTCGTAGCAGTATTCGACATAAACATTGAGAAAATGCCTGTGATCAGCATCAATCCAAGCATGACAAATTTAGGGTCGTGACCAAACGGACGCAATAGTACTCTTGCTAAATTCACATCTAAACGATATTTGGTTGCCGCCATCGCCAAGAAGAAACCACCTAAGAAAAGCATGATGATGGGGCTGGCAAAGGTTGCCATTATTTCGTTGTACTTTAGCAATTCACCGAAATGGGGTTGCCCTTCTTCTAATCTGAAAAAGAAAATGCCTTTGTTCGATAGCATCAAAAGCTCAAGCACAATAATCACCACCGACGTGGCGTAAATAGGGATTGGTTCGAATACCCAACATAAAGCCGCAAGCAAAAATATTGCAATGACTCGTTGCTGTATGATCGTCATTCCCTCAAAAGGGAAAGCGGAAAGCGGTAACACTAGAATAATAAAAGGAATTAAAAGTGGGATTATATACTTGGTGTATTGGCGCATAATACGGCTGCTCTTCCTGAGATTAATAGATTCAGATGCCAAGCTCACTCACAATTACGGGAGGCTCATGACATCCAATATCTCTATTATGTTGCAGTCCATATGAAAGATGTTTAGCGTGAGATCAAATAATATAAGTTTCGGTAACATTATTTATTCAGTATGTGACGTTGCAACTCGTCGATGTTCTGAGTAAAAACAGCAAGTTACACAAAAGCAACTCACGAGAAACATATTGGCAACCTATGATAGTTCTATTTACAGTCAAACGAGAAAATCTTCAACTTTGATCGCAGTTTTGATCACTCTTGTCTTTGACATTGAAATTTAAGAAAACCTCACGACCGCCGACGATCTCTTGGTTAGAGTGTTGAGCAGTATTCCAATTTGTTGTTTGTTCCAGATCTGATGGGGATAAGATTACCAATTGGGGGGGGGTAAGGGAGAGTTAAGGGAGGGTTAACGCTTAAAAATGAATCCAAAAAAAACCGAACCACAATGGGCTCGGCATATTAATATCATTCAACTGTTGGTCATTTGAGTCATAAAGTTACGTACGTTCACCTAATCTTACTTTACCTTTAGAATCGAACCACAAGGCTTCATTTCTTCGGCGACCGAGGAGAATTGGGCCATCATCATAGAATAAAAAGTTTTTCCAATGCTTCTTGAATATTGACCACTTGGTTTCCAAGATATTGTATTTTTCATAGCAGAAGTACACGGTCACATCATCTTGCCAATCAATATGAGCTTCAACGCCTTCTGGTAAATCTGCCTCATCGGATTCCCATGCAAACATCCAATCTACTTTATCAGACCAGTTTGAGTCTTTACTTGGCCAGTCTTGTGAGCTGAACCTTTCCGCATCGGGACTCTGTGGGCTAATATTCTCTTTCCAGAACTGCGCTGCTCTAGATTGAGTCATAGGCTTGATCAACGCTAAATCCTCTTCAGGAACGGGCATTGATTGATGAGTAAAAATCCATTTTCTTTGGTATTCATCCAAAGTTGTGTAAGACATCAAAATTCCTCATTTATTCGGCTTTATAGTGCCATATTCATAGCATCTTTAAGTAATGTGCTATGTGCCATATCCAATAGATAGGCCTTTAAATTGGTTCAATACTGGCGTGCGATAGCAATTATTCAGCGCGCCAATTAGGGTTAATTAATGACATCAGGTTATGGTCTTCCCACTTGTCATTAATTAACAAATAATCTTTTGCAAACCCTTCGCGTGTGAATCCCAGTTGTTGTAAAACCGCTTCACTGCGTTGATTGCGTGGCATGTAACCTGCCATTATTCGATGCATATTCTGAACATCGAACATATAGTCACAAGCCATTTTTAGGGACTTTCTCATGATCCCACGACCTTGATTATTCGCATCGAGAGAGTAACCGACATTGCATGCGTGAAACGGAAATCGAGACAGGTTACTGAAGGAGATCGTCCCTAACATCTCTTCCGTTTTGGCGTCGGTAATTAAGCAGTAATAACCTAAGCCCATTTTGTGCAGTTCATGCAACTTAATGAGCTTTTGAGCCCAACCTTGAACAGTAAAAAATGCCGCTTCTCGCTTGGGTTCCCAGCCACGAAGATGCTCTCGATTTTTGATAAAATAATTGCTGATTAAAGTCGCATCGGTCGGCAGAGCGGTTCTTAAAAGAATCTCACCATCATTTTTATGCAACTGAAACGTAGAGCTGAGATCATCCATTAGCTCTTCCTAATGCCATAATCACGTAGTTTATTGGCAATTGACGTATGCGATACATTCAAACGCTTCGCTAACTTACGACTTGATGGAAAAGATTGATACAGGCGCTCTAAAATTTGTGATTCGTAATCTTTCATAATGTCATCAAGCGAACCATCAATATTCAGTGACGCTACATTGGAACTTACAGGATCCATTTGAGGAAGGTTAAAGTGCTCAATGCTTAATGTATCCCCAGACATCTCTGTGAGCGCTCGAAGTGCCATGTTATCGAGTTGGCGCATGTTTCCAGGCCATTGATAATTAGCAAGCTGCTCAATCAGCTCATGGGCAATATCGGGTTTAACCATTCCTAACTGCTGGGCGTATTTTGCTGCAAAAAGTTCCAGCAAAGGCGCAATATCATTCGAACGTTCACGCAGCGCTGGTATCGATAATGTAAGCACATTCAGGCGATAGAATAGATCTTCACGGAAAGTGCCCGCTTCGGCTAAATCGGCCAATTTATGCCTTGTAGAAGCGATGATGCGGACATCAACATGCACCTCAAGCTCTTCACCGACACGGCGGAATGTACCATCTTGCAAGAAACGCAGTAACTTGATTTGCAAATGTGGGCTCATTTCCCCAATTTCATCGAGGAATACGGTGCCGCCATTCGCCTGTTCAAAGATGCCTTTATGGCCTTGTTCATGGTTAAACGAGCCCGGCGCATGCCCAAACAGTTCCGTTTCAGCAACATCATCAGGCATAGAAGCGCAGCTCAATACCAAGAATGGGCATGAAGAACGGTTGGAGCGGTTATGGCACGCTTTGGCAAGCATCTCTTTTCCGGTACCGGTTTCGCCTTCGATCAGCAGAGGTTGATCAAGCATCGCCAGTTTTTTCGATTGACTCATCAAGGCTTTGTGACGGTTTGAAATTCCAACGAAATGCTCGAAGCCTAAGTTATTCTGTTCAGGTAAGGTTTCATTGATCGTTTGACTCTGCAACCCAGAGCGAATCGTCATTACCGCACTGGCTAGCATTGACTCATTTGAATCGCTGCTGAGATAAACAGGCATGATTTCGAGATTGTAATCCAGGCCACCTAGAACGATTGTTTGGCGCTGTCTTGCAATATTACCTTCAATCCAACGAGAGAAGTTGAAGCTTGGGATGAGAGTTGAGATAAATTCGCCAAGCATTTCCGTTTCTGTTTTTGCAAACAGCTTCAATGCCGCATGGTTTGCCATATCAACGGACCCTTTCAGATCAATCGCTAAAACAGGATCAGGTAAGTTTGCCAATAAGGCGATCAGCTCAGTGTTATGTCGTTCACTTGGCATGAATTGAATCTTTTTGACATCTTTTACGCCTGTAATTCTGCGTATTTCTGTCATCAATTCACTAAAAGTATCAAAATCAATGTCTGGGCAATTTAGGTAGATGATTCCCGTCACATCGATTTCGATTCCTCGTAAATCAATGCTTTTCGTCGCTAAAATATCAAGTAGCTCACGGGTTAAACCAAGTCGATCTTCACAAGAAACTTCTAAACGCACAGAGTAATCCTAAGTAGAGGTGTCAGGAAATGTTGACAGTAGTGTGAATTAAGCTCTGTGTGTCGTCAAGCCATCAAGCCCCTGTTTTCATAACAGAGGCGGCTTTTTCTCTTATTTTATACCAACAGTTTGCACCTTATTCACGATTTGCTTGCGGATGGTTGATAAACGTACAGCTCGATCTTTTTTCCATGGGATTGGTCGAAGCAGTGACATTGCTTTGATCCCTAGCCTTGCTGTTAGGATTCCGACACCGATACCTTGACCCGCGCGTGCCGAAACTTTTCCCGCTAAATCCATAGACAGCAGATCCATACTTGCATCAACAGCCAACTCACTCGCGCCCGCTGCCGCCATATTGATCAGAACCAATTTGAACAGTTTCACTCGCGACCAATAACCTAGCTCAACACCATAGATATCCGCTAATTTGTCGATCATCTTAAAGTTTCGCCAAGCTACAAGTAGCATATCAGCAACCGCCAGTGGGCTGATCGCCACCAATAACGCCGCCTCACCTGAGAGCTGAGACACTAATTTGGTCGCCTGCTTATCTTGTTGAGCCACTACCATGGCATCGTACATGTCGAGAACTTCTGCATCACTGTGCGCGGGGTTAATACTGTTTATCCATTTATCGTAAGCTGGGCTCTCCGTTGCAATGCCTCCCTCTTTCGCTAACGACTGACAAAAACTTTTTCCTTTGCCGACGCTATCACTGGCCAGTAAAGTTTCGCTCTGTTCTTGAATACTGAAATGAGCTTTAAGTTTACGTAGCTTCCATAGCTCTTTGCCGATGGCTCCTAAACCCAAAGAGGCAATACCCGCAATGAATGACGCCCAACCTAATGCCAACCAATCGGCGGTTTGAATCGCGACGATGACCGTATCAATGGCCTGCCAAGCGACAAGCCCTGAAAATGCCGAAACTAATGTTGTTGCAATCCAACTGCGTGTTTTACTTGGTCTTATAACACGCTCTAATTGATCTTCGCTTTCTATTAGCGACTCGTTTTCATTATCCTCAACCGTTGTTGGGATGAAGGTTTCCGCTGATTCAAATTGCAACTGAGCGTTCAGTTCTGGGGAAGAGGATGAGTCCGCTGACTCTTGCTCTTTTTCTACTGAACCCAAAGGTTGATCAAAGACTTGCTTCGTTTTTAACTCAATCATTTCAATTTATCTCCAATCAAATACTCTAAAGCTTTATCCAGTCTTAGATGCTTACAGGGTTCATCAGAGCTCGATTCCATTGGTCTAAAGCTGGTAAATTCAAAACCATTCGTGTCCCAAAATGCGCTATTAGGTAATTTTTTAGGTACATCACCCGGGAACATGGTCATTGGAACGCCGTCTACCGTGGTTCCTTGTAAAGCTGGAACGTTGGTTTGGCCTGATGAGATAAAACCTGTCGAGGTCGCTTGCACCGATGCAATGCTCATACAGCTCATATCAATATGTTCAAACGCTGCATTTTGCCACGCTGGGTGTACCATCTGTTGTAACAACGACACTAAGTTAGGGTGCTGTTCTGGTGTTACGTGATCGGCCTTGGTAGCGGCAAACAATATTTTATCAATCCTTGGCGAAAAGAGACGCTTGAGCATGTTACTGCGCCCGTATCGGAAGCTTTTCATTAACTGCTCTAACGCATGGCGCATATCATGAAATGAATCGGCCCCTGCATTTAGTGGTTGTAAGCAATCCACCAAAACGATTTGACGATCAAATGTTGAAAAGTGATGTTTATAAAATGCTTTCACGACTTTCTGTTGATACTCTTCATAACGCGCTTTAAGCATCGCATATTGACTTGTTTTGCTAACCTTGCCCTGCTCTTCTTCGCTAAGTTGCAACGGAAAAAATTGCAGCACTGGCGCACCTTCTAATTCTCCTGGAAGGACAAACCGCCCAGGTTGTACCCAATGCAAACCGATACCTTTACAAGCATGCAAATAAGAGGTGTAACTCTCTGAAATTTCAGCAAGCTGTTTTTCGTTGGCTTCATCTTGTGCTGAAAATGCTTCAAGCTGTGTGAGCCAATTCTGGGCTAAATCTTTACGACGACCTTTCAAAGCCTCATATTGCGTTTGGCTCCACTCTTCAAAGTTCATATCGAGCAAAGGTAAATCCAGTAGCCATTCACCCGGATAATCGACAATATCTAAATGTAACGTCGCGGATTTACCCAGTAATTTCTTACTGCGTTTCTCCGGTGCATATTTCAACGCTAAGCGGATTTCACTGACATCTCGGGTTGGTGATGGCCATGCAGGAGGCGTTGCATGTAGTGATTCCATCGCGTCATCATAAGCAAAACGGGGGATCATCATATTGGTTTGTGGTACACGCTTAGCACCAATTAAACGCCCGTCACGAGCAGCTGACAGTAATGGTAAGTTTTGATGCGTAGAAGTATGCAATAGCTGATTAACCATTGAAGTGATAAATGCCGTTTTACCCGCTCTAGACAAGCCAGTTACCGCTATGCGTAAATGGGAGTCCATTCCGCGATGGATCAAATCATTCATCTCTTGGGTTAATCTTTTCATTCAACATACTCCAGTAATTATTCGCTAAGAGTATGCAATATCAAACATTAATGCTAGATGAACGAAAAAGCCTCCGAAAAAATCAGAGGCTTTATAGTCGTTTCTACCAGTTTACAGCAAAAATCCGCTAGTCTTCTTCGATCAATTTATAAATCACAAAAAGTGCAATCTCAAGCAGCCCAGCCAATACCAGAGCAATAGTAATGTATTTATCGTTGAATATTGAAATACCATGAAGAATCAAATCATATCCAACAAACGCACTGATAATGATCAGTACCGCTAGCTGAACGAATTGAATAAAACGAGTCATAAAAGCTCCTGACTTTTGTTGTGAATAAAGGCTGAAAAAGCAATAGCCCTTGAGGAAAACGAATTAGGAGCCAGACTCAGACATCAAACCGACTCCTAATTAAAACGTTATGCGTTGGCTTCAGCGATTTTAACTTTCCATGTATCTGGGCCAATTTGGTGTGCATTCGCGCCCGTTGAATCAACGGCTACGGTCACAGGCATATCTTCAACTTCAAATTCGTAAATCGCTTCCATACCCAAATCTTCAAAAGCAACCACACGCGCTTTCTTAATCGCTTTAGCAACCAGATAAGCCGCACCGCCGACTGCCATTAAATAGACCGCTTTATGATCTTTAATCGACTCAACGGTTGCAGGCCCGCGTTCTGCTTTGCCTATCATACCCATGATACCCGTTTCATTAAGCATCATATCGGTAAATTTATCCATTCGTGTTGACGTTGTAGGACCAGCAGGACCCACAGCTTCATCACCGACTGCATCTACAGGACCTACGTAGTAGATAAACTTACCTTTGAAGTCGACACCTTCAGGTAAACCTTCTCCACTTTCTAGCATGCCTTGAATGCGCTTATGAGCAGCATCTCGACCCGTTAAGATTTTGCCTGACAAGAGCACGGTTTCACCCGTTTTCCACTCTTGTACGTCCTCTTTTGTTACTTCATCAAGATTTACACGTCGAGTATTTGCGCCTGCTTCCCAAGTGATGTCTGGCCACTCTTCAAGTTTTGGTGGCGTTAACTCGGCAGGGCCGGAACCATCGAGAGTGAAATGAACGTGACGAGTAGCAGCACAGTTCGGAATCAAACACACAGGTTTTGAAGCAGCGTGAGTCGGGGCAGTTTTGATCTTAACATCGACTACGGTGGTTAAACCGCCCAAGCCTTGAGCACCAATTCCCAGTTTATTCACGCGATCAAAGATATCTAAACGCAGCTCTTCTTCTGCATTTTGAGGTCCACGTTCAATGAGTTCATGAATATCGATATGTTCCATCAGAGATTCTTTTGCCAATACTGCTGCTTTTTCAGCCGTACCGCCAATACCTATGCCTAACATGCCCGGTGGACACCAACCCGCTCCCATTGTAGGTAAGGTTTTTTCCACCCACTCAGCAATGTCATCCGATGGGTTTAGCATCACCATTTTGGTTTTGTTTTCGCTACCGCCGCCTTTTGCCGCGATTTGAATTTCTACTTTGTCACCCGGCACCATATTGATATGAACAACCGCCGGAGTATTGTCTTTGGTGTTGATACGCTTGCCCGCAGGATCCATTAAGACAGAGGCTCTCAATGGGTTATCTGGATTGAGGTATGCTTGACGAACACCTTCATCAACCATTTGTTGGACAGTAAGATCGGTGGTTTCCCATGTTACGTCCATGCCGATATTGACGAAACAAGTCACAATACCTGTATCTTGGCAAATTGGGCGGTGCCCTTCTGCTGACATACGGGAATTAATCAAGATTTGAGCAATCGCATCCTTTGCTGCTTGGCTCTCTTCTTTCTCATAGGCTTTTTCTAGTGCTTGGACAAAGTCTAGAGGGTGGTAATAAGAAATATATTGAAGTGCGTCAGCGACACTGCTGATCACATCTTGCTTGCGAATAACCGTCATTGCATGCCTCTTTTAATAGTTCTGCTTCCTAATAATACCACTTGTTAAATTCTCATTATGTTGAGCTATTTATTGTCAATACATCTGAACAGATAGATACAGTTGACTTATGTATGAGGAATCAACGAAGTAGCACCTTTGATATGATTTTATGATACTCTTGCTTTCCTTCACAAGCCATGCAGTGATTGAACTCTTTGTCACAAATTAAACAAATGAATAACGAAACGCACCAAATCCAAATAAAGACGATTACCTATCAGCCCGATCTTGCTAAGCAGTTGTTTTCTCTCATTGAGGCTCAACCTTGGGCAATGCTGCTACGTTCTGCCTCAACTGAGCATATTGATAGTCGGTTTGACATCTTAGTCGCCCAGCCGATTGCGACACTGAAAACCAAAGGTGAGATCACTGAGGTTCAGCGATTAGACCAAGGCTATTCTTCAAACGAAACCATTCAATCGACGGATGACCCATTTTCACTCCTTAGCCACTATCAAAACCTTTTGTTGCCTTCACAAAGCTGTGAGCTTGATGTGCCATTTGTGGGTGGTGCGCTGGGTTACTTTAGTTACGACTTGGGCAGACGAGTCGAAAGTGTCGATAGCATAGCAGTACAAGATATTGATTGTGCGGATATGGCTGTAGGTCTATATGAATGGGCGGTTATCGTCGATCACAAAGAGAGTAAAGCTTACGTTATTGGACTGAATGTCGAGCAACATTGGCAGTGGTTGAACCAACAGGTACCTGACTCCTCTGACCGATCTCCGTTCAAATTAACTGCACCGTGGCAGTCAAATATGACCAAAGCGACTTACAGTGAAAAATTCCATCACGTTCAAAATTACTTGCTCGCGGGTGATTGCTACCAAATCAATTTAGCCCAACGTTTCTGTGCCCCTTATCTAGGCTCTGAATGGAATGCTTATCAGAGTTTAGAAGCGTTTAACTTAGCACCGTTTTCTGCCTTTATTCGCACCGATGAAGCAGCGATTATCAGCGTATCTCCAGAGCGATTTTTAGAATTAAACCAAACGAAAATAGAAACGAAACCAATTAAGGGAACTCGCCCTCGCTCTAAGGATGAAAAGCTTGATCGTGAATACGCGAATGATCTTGCCCATGCGGAAAAAGACCAAGCAGAAAACCTTATGATTGTGGACTTGTTGCGTAATGACATTGGTCGCGTAGCCAAACCCGGCACGGTGCACGTACCTAATTTATTTGATATTGAAAGCTTTCCGGCGGTCCACCATTTAGTGAGCACCATTCGCGCAGATTTGGATGCTCAATACCAAGCGGCTGACCTATTACGAGCCTGCTTCCCTGGTGGTTCGATTACTGGCGCACCGAAAATTCGAGCCATGCAAATCATTGAAGAACTCGAACCTCATAGACGCTCTGTGTATTGCGGCAGCATTGGTTATATCAGCCGCCATGGAAGAATGGACACCAGTATTACTATTCGAACTTTGGTCGCTGAAGATAATATGATTTACGCATGGGCGGGAGGTGGCGTGGTTGCAGACAGCCAATGCGATTCCGAATATCAAGAAACGTTAGACAAACTATGTCGAATTCTGCCGATTTTAACTGAGCTCAATGCCGACCAGTAAAGCTCAAAGAGCAAATTCCGAAGGTGGGGCAATTTAAGTTAGCCCCACTTCTCTAACATGGCTTTAAGATCGTCAGCGGTATAAGGCTTGGTCAGGATGTCATCCATCCCACACTGAATACACTCTTCACGCTCTTCCAGTGTAGTGCCTGCGGTCAAGGCTAAGATTGGTAGATTGTAACCCAATTCACGCAGCCTTTTTGTTGCTTCAAAGCCGTCCATTTCTGGCATTCGACAATCCATAAAAATGACATCGAACGACTGGCAAGCGACCGTTTTTAATGCTTCAACTCCATTCATACAGGCGGTTGGTTTAATGCCCATTTTCTTCAACATTTGATTGATGATGACCTGATTGATACGAATATCGTCCACAACCAAAACGTTTAGCTGACTTAACTCTTTCTCACACAATTCTTTAACTGGGTTTCGCGTATCAATTACCTCTTCCTGAGCGACCGTTAAAGGAAGTGATAGTTGAAAGCGAGTGCCCTGCTTTATTTCACTGGTAAAGGAGATGTCTCCTCCCATCAAATCAACCAGCCGTTTACAAATAGCCAACCCAAGGCCCGTTCCTTCATAGTGACGGCTGCTTGATCGATCAGCTTGAGTAAAGGGTTCAAATAACTTCTCTTGTTGCTGAAGAGCAATACCAATGCCTGAGTCTTTTACTTCAATATTAATGCGGTCGTCACTCCATACCGCGAGGAGTTTGACTTCACCTTGATGAGTAAACTTAATAGCGTTACCGACTAAATTCACAAGAACTTGCGTGATCCTTTCTAAGTCACCGATGAAGCATGTTGGCATTCTTCCTTCACTGCCAATATTGAGTACAATTCTTTTCTCGGCTGCTTTGGGTTTAAAAATACCTTGTAATGTCGATTCCAATTGCTGCCAGTGAAACTTCTTAGGAATTAACTCCATCATGCCTGCGTCAATTTTACTGAAATCAAGCAAGTCATTGATAATCGCCCGAAGCAACTCACCAGATTGACTAAGGTTATCAATATAGTCGGTTTGTATTTGATCGAGTTGAGTGTCTCTCAGTAATTCAGCACTACCGAGTAAACCATTGAGTGGCGTTCTCAGTTCATGATTGATCATTGCTACAAAATCACGCGTAGAACGTTCCGATTCTTCTGCGCGTTGTCTAGATTCAATATGACGATTCATGATCATCGAGCGACTAATCGCACTACAGAGCAAATCCCCAGCAAGCACGAGTTGTTTTTCGACGAAATCACGATCGCTGATTTCTGCATTCACCGCAAAACCAATCACGCCAACGATGTTGTGTTCAATGACCAGTGGAATACATAACTGCCTATCGATCCACTGAGGACGAGGAACATCTTGGGCGATGACTTCTTGAGTCACTTCTCGAATCGATTTATCGCCGTACTCCAAAGCGCTTAAGCCGCTCATAGCGTTATTGGTCAAAGACAGGTAGCTTGATTCAATCACCGCGTTGTTAGTTAATCGCTGTAAAAAGTTAGCTAAAACTACGGCATCCAAATCACTAGAGATAAAAACCCGACTAAAACTGATCAACAAGGCATCTATCTGCTCTTCAAACTCTAACTTTTTGATATTGGATTCAGATGTGGCTTCTAATCTTTTTAATGCTATCTCTAATTTTTCATTCAACTCATAAAGTTCTAAGCTTTTATTTTCTAAAAGCTTTTCCGCCTCTTTTCGTGATGCTATTTCACGCTTAAGCTTACGCTCTATTGGAGAATTTTCTGGCATGTTCTCTACTCATCAATACGTAAGTGAAACCGAACAACGCTTTGCGACGGGTCTAACGGTTCCATTTGGCTGATAATCGTCTCAGAAAAATGAGCAGCACAACCTTCGATTAAACCGAGGCAGACATGGGACATACAACGAGCGCTGCGGTAATCCATAACCATCTCAGAACTTGTCTCACTGATAAAATTGAATTGAGGGGGTTGAGCATCCGGATACAGTTTTTTTACTTCAACGTGTATATAGTCTTCAACATGATGGATGAACTGAAAAGTGGTATTGCATTGAAGCAAACTGGCCTCTGGCGGGAGTGTGTTCAACAGATCTGTGAATACCGATTGGCCAAAAACGCGTTGTAACTCCTCAGCCGATACGCCTGTAATTTTACTTAGGTTGATAATAAGCGTCACTAAATCTTTGTGGTTATAACTTCCAACAGAGGTATACACGCCTTCATCGGCAGAGAGTTGCAGTACTTGATCCAATGTATCAAGACCGAACTTATCCTCTACTAATTCAAGAAATTCGGTAAATATGATTCCTTTCATAATTTGAACTACTCTTGTTAATATCAATTAAAAGCATGATTCATAGAACCATTTTTTTCAATCCAATTCAAAAACAAATCTTCAAGTGGTGAACCAATGAATAAAAAGACCTTGATTCAGTACTTTCAGTTTCATCAACTGGTCGACTATGATGCTGACTCAACCAAGCGTGTCGAACACCTTAATACCCGTACACTGAGAAAAGCCGCTGTACTAATAGGCTTTGTTGAACGAGAGAATCAACTGAATATAGTGTTAACGAAGCGCGCTCAGCATTTAAAACATCACCCCGGACAAATCAGCTTTCCAGGCGGAAAACACGAACAATATGACAACTCCCTGCTCGATACTGCCGTTAGAGAAACCAGTGAAGAGATTGGTATTCCAGCAGAGCATATTGAGATTTTAGGTCAATTGCCCGAAATTACGACCGTAAGCCAATTTTCTGTGACTCCAGTACTCGCTTTCATTCACTCAGGTTATACCGCTAACATTGATCCTAACGAAGTCGAGTCACTATTTGAGGTTCCGGCATCTCATTTACTCGATACGTCTAAACTATTTAGCCATTTATTTACAATTCGAAATGAGCCTCACCGAGTTTTCGCCATTCCATATGAGCAGCATTTTATATGGGGAATGACGGCTCAAATCATCCAATCTTTACAGCAACAAATTACACACTAGTTTATTAATTGTTAATTTAACGTGTTGTTCAAAAGCCATGTCTGATTTGCCTTTAAATATAGCAAACGGTTGCGACAAATACGGACGAGCAATTAGCACTCAAGCATTATAAAAACTAATACCAAGCATTACTAAACCTCACCTGTAGCACGGCATTTTCGTGATCCAAAATGCATTTTTGATAAAACATTCAATAAGCTCATTCAATACATGATTTAGATCTATTTTTTGCAGACGAAAATTCTGCAAAATACGCCTCGACTTATTTCCTGTTCCCAAAAAATGAGCAAATTTAACATGAATACAACAACTTCTTCGGCTACGGCCGCTAAAACAAGTACTAAGTGGACTTAC
Organism: Vibrio sp. 03-59-1; assembly: GCF_013114135.1. Taxonomy (NCBI): domain Bacteria; kingdom Pseudomonadati; phylum Pseudomonadota; class Gammaproteobacteria; order Vibrionales; family Vibrionaceae; genus Vibrio; species Vibrio sp. 03-59-1. The sequence goes on along the minus strand of NZ_VTYA01000007.1, from coordinate 162,928 downwards.
AAAGATTTCACTTGGGCTCTATCATTATTCGGTACTGCTGTTGGTGCTGGTGTTCTTTTCCTTCCAATTAAAGCGGGCGCTGGTGGTTTTTGGCCATTAGTTATCCTAGCTCTAATCGCAGCACCAATGACTTGGTTTGCACACAAAGGTTTGGCACGTTTTGTTTTATCAGCTAAAAATCCTAACGCTGATATCACAGATACTGTTGAAGAACATTTTGGTAAAACTGGCGCGAACCTTATTACTTTTGCCTACTTTTTCGCGATTTACCCTATCGTTCTAATTTACGGCGTTGGTATCACTAACACTGTAGATTCTTTCCTAGTTAACCAAGTTGGCATGGAATCTATTCCTCGCTGGTTACTTTCTGGTTGCCTTATCGCTGCAATGACTGCTGGTGTAGTATTTGGTAAAGAATTAATGCTTAAAGCGACTTCTGTTATGGTTTACCCATTAGTAGCGGTTCTATTAGCACTATCTTTCTACCTAATCCCTGATTGGAACACTTCAATGCTGTCTGTTACTCCAGAATGGTCAACTATGCCTTCTGTTGTATGGCTTGCAATTCCAATCATTGTTTTCTCTTTCAACCACAGCCCAATTATCAGCCAGTTCGCTAAAGAACAACGCCAAACTTACGGTGAAGACGCGTCTAAGAAAACAGACATGATCACTGGCGGTGCAGCAATGATGCTTATGGGCTTCGTTATGTTCTTCGTTTTCTCTGTAGTGCTTTCTCTATCTCCAGAGCAACTAGCAACAGCAAAAGAGCAAAACATCAGTGTTCTTTCTTACCTAGCTAACGTTCACGAATCTCCACTAATCTCGGTTCTTGGTCCATTCGTTGCTTTCGCTGCTATTACTTCTAGCTACTTCGGTCACTTCCTTGGTGCTCACGAAGGTCTAGTAGGTCTTGGTAAGTCTCGCTCTAAAGCTCCAGTTAAATCAATCGAGAAAGTATCTCTAATCTTTATCGTTGTTACTACTTGGGCTGTTGCTATCATCAACCCAAGCATTCTAGGTATGATTGAAACAATGGGTGCACCGATGATCGCTGCAATCCTGTTCCTAATGCCTGTATATGCAATGCGCAAAGTGCCAGCAATGGCTAAGCTTAAAACTTCAGCTCCTGTACAACTATTTACAGCAGTTTGTGGTATCGCAGCTATTACTTCTGTAATCTACGGCGCTCTATAATCTGCAACGGCTTATTGCACATAAGTCGTTTCAGGTGAATTAAATAATAATGATAATAAAAAGCCTCCTTCCCCGGAGGCTTCTTTAGAGGTAATCACTATGATTAGTGTTTTTGATATCTATAAAATTGGTGTTGGTCCTTCGAGCTCACATACTGTTGGACCAATGAAAGCGGGTAAAGAATTTATTGATGACCTTCGTTCAATGGGAAAATTGCGCGACATCACTAAAATTACCGTGGACGTTTATGGATCATTATCACTGACAGGGAAAGGTCACCACACAGATGTCGCTATCATCATGGGTCTTGCTGGTAATAGCCCAGAAAAAGTAGATATCGACTCCATTCCAGGATTTATTGCTCGCGTTGAAGAAACTGAACGTTTACCTGTAGGCATGCACTGCCATACGGTTTCGTTCCCTAAAGATAGTGGGATGAACTTCCACACTACCAATCTCGATTTACATGAAAACGGCATGCAGATTCACGCATGGATCGACGACGAAAAAGCATACTCTAAAACTTATTACTCTATTGGCGGCGGTTTCATCGTTGACGAAGAGAACTTTGGTAAAGATCAAAAGTCTGCTATTAAAGTACCTTACGCATACAACACAGCTGAAGAGTTGGTAAACCTATGCCAAGAGCACAGTTTATCTATTAGTACGTTGGTAATGGCTAACGAACATGCCCTTTACGCAGATGAAGAAGTACGTACCTACTTCGCTAACATCTGGAAAACCATGCGTGAATGTATGGAGCGTGGTATGAATACTGAAGGTCTACTTCCAGGGCCTCTACGTGTACCTCGTCGTGCAGCAGCATTACGCCAACAGCTATTAACTTCAGAAAAAACCAATACCGATCCGATGACAGTTATCGATTGGGTAAACATGTATGCGTTTGCGGTAAATGAAGAAAATGCAGCAGGTGGTCGTGTTGTTACGGCTCCTACAAATGGTGCTTGTGGCATTATTCCTGCCGTTCTTGCTTACTACGATAAATTTATCCAAACCGTAACTGAAAAAGATTACATTCGTTACTTCGCGGCTTCTGGCGCTATCGGCGGTCTTTACAAGCAAAACGCTTCTATCTCTGGCGCTGAAGTAGGTTGTCAGGGTGAAGTTGGCGTTGCATGTTCAATGGCTGCGGCAGGTCTTGCTGAGCTAATGGGTGGCAGTGCTGAACAAGTTTGTATGGCAGCAGAGATCGGTATGGAACATAACCTTGGTTTAACCTGTGACCCAGTAGCAGGCCAAGTACAAGTTCCTTGTATCGAACGTAACGGTATTGCAGCAGTAAAAGCGATTAACTCTTCTCGTATGGCTCTACGTCGTGCTTCTGCACCACGTGTTTCCCTTGATAAAGTTATCGAAACGATGCTGGAAACAGGTAAAGACATGAATGCTAAATACCGTGAGACTTCTCAAGGTGGCTTGGCAATCAAAGTTATCTGCTAATACTCAAATACTAATAGCTAATATTCATTAGTTTTTAAAAGTAAAAGTGTTTAAAAACTAAATTATTTAAGAACTAAAGTATTTAAAAACAAAAAAGGCGACTATGTCGCCTTTTTTATTATCTTAAATTTATGAACAACAGCGAGCTAGGCTACAAATCGTTATTCAACTGCCCTACTGTTTGTGTCACATTTTCTGCGCCGTTGTATATTTCATCCATCACCGATGAAACTTCGGTAATCTTCTGTGTTCCTTCATTGGATATTTCAGAAACTTCAGACATAGATTGCATCACTCCCGCAGTAAGCGTCTGGTTGTTTGACACCACCGCTTCAATTTCGTTGGTTGACTGTGCGGTTCTCGCCGCGAGTTGCCTCACTTCATCAGCCACAACCGCAAAACCTCGACCAGTTTCACCAGCACGAGCGGCTTCTATAGCTGCGTTCAATGCTAAAAGATTCGTCTGCTCGGCAATCCCTTTAATGGTACTTACAATTTCACCAATATCGCGAGAGCGAGAATTTAACTCTCTCGTTTGTTCTACTGCTTCCTCAACTTTAGAATCAATTGAAAGTGACACGTTCACACAATCAGCCAATAGTTCAGAACCCTGCTTGGCAATTTGAGCGGTTTCTACTGACGTACTATGCGCCACATCAGAGGCATGAGCCACCGCTTCGTTACGTTCAATCTGTGCTGTAATATCTGTTGCAAACTTAATAACTTTCGTCACAACGCCGTTGGAGTCGAAAATTGGGTTGTAGGTTGCTTCTAACCATATATTTTGACCAGAATAGCCTCTACGTTGGAATTGACCTGCTTTAATTTGCCCTTTTGCTAATTCATCCCAAAAGCTCGGATTTTCAAGGTAAAATTTATCGCTGCAAAATATACGGTGGTGTTTACCAACAACGTCATTAAGTCGATAGCCTACAGCATTTAAGAAGTTCTCATTTGCAGTAATAATCTCCCCACTAGGAGTAAACTCAATTGTCGCCAAAGAGCGATTCAGTGCCTGTAAAACACTTGAACGAGCAATACTTTCTTGATGCTTCTCAGTCACATCACTGGCAATTTTCATCACTTTAACAACTTTATTATCCTGCATAATTGGAAAATATGTCGCTTCAAGCCAAATTTCATGACCAGATTTATGAACTCGTTGGAAACGCCCTGTTTGCATAACACCATTCGCAAGATCTCTCCAAAACTGAGCATATTCTGGAGTACGGGTATATTCCGGAAAACAGACATTAGAGTGATTCTTGCCTTTAACCTCTTCCATTGAATATCCAACAATATCTAAAAACAGTTCATTAGCCGCCAATATGTCTCCACTCGGTGTAAATTCAATGGTCGGTACGGAATGGTGAATAGCATCCAGTTGGCTTTGCATCGCTTTTAATTGCTCAGTTAACTCTAAAACTTTTTTCTTATTTTTATTAAACATATCGGTAACATTCCATAAATCAATACTGATAATACTATTAGTATATACCGTCAGGTTACACAGCACACAATTTCGCAAACAGAATACTAACCCATAATTAAAAAATAAAGGATCAAAAAATAGTGAAAATGAATAAGTATCACTAATTATATCAATAAATTAATGGCATTCAGGGGCTAAATGAAGAGAGGGAAGTGTGAAGTTAAAACTAAAGAGGATAGGTGTTACTAAGTCATTAAGAAGCTGCAACTTTTACTCACAGCTTCTATTCAATCAAGTTAACCGATATAAGTACAACCCGCCGTGCAAGTCTCTTTTATCTCAACCTTGCTTAATAATGGAAGTGCTGGTTTTAACTGCTGCCAAATCCACTTAGACAGAACTTCGCTCGTTGGATTCTCTAATCCTTCGATATCATTTAAGTAGTAATGGTCTAAGCGATCATAAATCGGTTTGAATGCAGCTTTAATTTCTGAGAAGTCGATGATCCAGCCAGTATGAGGATCGACTTCACCTTCAACATATAAGCGAACCATGAAAGAGTGTCCATGTAAGCGTCCACATTTATGACCTTCTGGAACATGTGGTAAGTGATGTGCAGCTTCAAACATAAAGTCTTTGTACAGTTCAGTTTTCATTTCGATTCTCAGGATTTTAAAAGACGCGCAATGCTACTTAAAACAACGCCTATAGACAAGCTTTTGAATTTCCATCGAATGTTGCGAAGCTCTCCATATCGCTATGAACGCAGATCTTAACGGGGCTCTAAATGCGATTCTTTACACAATAATGCGCCAGACAAATGACATCTGCACGTCAAATTAACATCACAAGTTAGCTACATCACATTTACATTAACCGTAGTTTGTGTGTGGTCACATTACTAGCGATACCTCTTTGGTGTTACTTATGTTTAACCTTATATTCACATCGTCTATTCATACCAATAATTAAAGAACCTAATGCTCTCTAATCCAATATTCTCGACCATAACCTCTAAAATACTGGTTACTTTAGTGACCGTCTTCACTTGTGTCCTTGCGGTTTCAACCTCTTATCAGTACTTCCAACAAAGAGAATTGATCAATTCGGTATTAAGTCAGCAGCTACACGATAAGGCGAGTAACTATTTCGATAGCCTTAATATGATGATGCTGACAGGAACAATGGCTCAAAAAGAGACATTACGCCAAAAGGCACTCGCTCAAGATGGTATTGAAGTAGTTCGAGTACTGAGAGCCGAGCATGTCAGCAAGCTTTATGGGCCGGGGCAAAGTAACCAGCAACCTATCGATGATATTGACCGTAGAGCGCTCGAAGGTGAAATGGTTATTGAACCTTTTAACGCCAGCTGGGGAAAAGGTTTAGTCGTTGCCTTACCAATGAAATCAAGTGAAAACTACAGAGGCACCAATTGTGTCGCCTGTCATATGGCCCCAGAAGGTGAAGTGTTAGGGGCGATTAGACTTGAGTACAATCTCAGCAGCGTCAATACGTTAATAAGCAAACGAACCATGATCGCTATCGCTATTATGGCAGGTATCGCTTTTATCGGATTCATAATCACTATGGGATTAATCCGAAAAATAGTCGTGAGTCCTATCCAGAAAACATCCCGTTTCATGACAATCGTGAGTCAGAATAAAGATCTATCTCAACGTATTCCTAGCAAACAAACTGATGAGGTTGGTTCTCTGGCTCAGTCTATCAATTCATTCATGGATACGGTTTCTGAAAGTTTAATGAAGGTCCAAGAGACTTCTCATACCCTTTCCGATTCTGCGACCAAACTGACTGGAGTGGCTCAAGTCACAGATAGAGCGGCAAATAATCAGCAAGATGAAACCGCAGAAGTTCAAAGTAATATCCACACAATGCAAGATCAACAGGTCAATGTTGAGCAAGCGACGATTGATGCATCCACTCTTATTACTCATACCACATCTGTCGCTCAAGCGAGTGCAGATCAAGCTCACTCGGCCAGCGAAGAGATTAAACACCTAGTCGGTGATATTGAAAATGTGAAGAACAAGATTTCGGAATTAAACCAGCGGACGACTCAAGTATCATCCATTCTCGAAGTGATTAATGGCATTGCCGAACAGACCAACCTATTGGCTTTAAATGCTGCCATTGAAGCCGCCCGAGCAGGAGAGCAAGGACGCGGGTTTGCGGTAGTGGCCGATGAAGTAAGACAACTTGCCTCAAGAACCTCTGAAGCGACGGGGAATATTAAAACGATTATTGCTGAGTTCAAAAAAGGGAGCGAAGAGTCTCTACAATCGGTTGATGATGTGTGTGATCATGCACACAAACGCTCTTCTGATATTGAAGAACTGTCACTTGCGATGACTAACGTGGTCGGTGAAATGCAACAAGTTCTCCAGCATGCGACAAATATTCAGCAACAAACTCAAACAACGACTCAACTGAATCATGATGTTCAGTCGAAAGTAGAAATAATTACCAGACACGCTGATGAAACGTCTCAATCAGCAACTCAGACTCGGGATATTAGCGTTAGTTTGGAGCAACTATCGGATAGACTTGAGCTATTGCTCAACCAATTCACGCTTTCTTCAAATAATTCGTCGCTCAAATAACAATAAAGGTTGAAGAGACAGATTTGACAGGTAATATGTTCCATTGAATTAAAAAAGTAATCTACAACCTAATGTTTCGTCTGTTTTTTATACAAATCAATGTATTTAAACAGATAAGTTTAACATTAGGTTGAGTTTTTACCTCAATGGAGAATGTAACTAACATGACTAACGCGCCTGTAGCAGACGTACTTGGTGGAAAACTAGCAGTAGACAGTGAAGTAACTGTTCAGGGCTGGATCCGCTCACGTCGTGATTCCAAAGCTGGAATCTCTTTCCTCGCCATTTATGACGGCTCTTGTTTCGACCCGATTCAGGCCGTGGTCCCAAATAATCTTAATAATTACGAAGACGAAGTATTAAAGCTAACTACTGGCTGCTCTGTTGAAGTAACAGGTAAGATTGTTGAGTCTCCGGCAAAAGGTCAAGATTTTGAACTCGCAGCAACTGAAGTAAAAGTTGTAGGCTGGGTTGAAGATGCTGACACTTACCCAATGGCTAAAACTCGCCATTCTATTGAGTACCTACGTGAAGTTGCACACCTTCGTCCACGTACTAACGTGATCGGTGCTGTTGCACGTGTTCGTAACTGTCTATCTCAAGCAATTCACCGCTTTTACCACGAGCAAGGCTACTTCTGGATGTCTGCTCCACTAATTACATCTTCTGACGCAGAAGGTGCTGGTGAGATGTTCCGCGTTTCTACTCTAGACCACGCGAACCTGCCACTTGATGACAAAGGCAATGTTGATTACGACAAAGATTTCTTTGGTAAAGAGACATTCCTGACAGTATCTGGCCAACTAAATGCTGAAACTTACGCTTGTGCACTAAGCAAAGTTTACACATTCGGGCCTACTTTCCGTGCTGAAAATTCTCACACAAGCCGCCACCTAGCTGAATTCTGGATGGTTGAACCTGAAGTTGCTTTTGCTGATCTTGATGATGTAGCAAAACTTGCAGAAGACATGCTTAAGTATGTATTTGAAGCGGTTCTTGCTGAGCGTCGTGATGATCTTGAGTTCTTTGCTTCTCGCATCGACAAGCAAGCGATCACTCGTCTAGAACAGTTTGTAAGTTCTGATTTCGCACAAGTAGACTACACTGACGCAATCCAAATCCTAAAAGATTCTGGTCGTAAGTTTGAGTTTGATGTTGAGTGGGGCATTGATATGTCTTCTGAACATGAACGTTACCTAGCTGAAGAGCACTTCAAAGCGCCAGTTATCGTTAAGAACTACCCGAAAGATATTAAAGCATTCTACATGCGTCAAAATGACGATGGCAAAACAGTTGCTGCGATGGATGTTCTTGCACCAGGTATTGGTGAGATCATCGGTGGTTCTCAACGTGAAGAGCGTTTAGACGTTCTTGATGCACGTATGATTGAAATGGGTATCGACCCTGAACACATGAGCTGGTACCGCGATTTACGTCGTTACGGCACAGTTCCTCATGCTGGCTTCGGTCTTGGCTTTGAGCGTCTAGTGTCTTACGTAACAGGTATGGGTAACGTACGTGACGTTATTCCGTTCCCACGTACTCCACGTTCTGCGAACTTCTAAGCTTTTAGCTTTTAGCTTTTAGCTTTTAGCTTTTAGCAAAGTATAAGTATGTAACCAACACATCGGTGCATAAAAATTTAAGCCTACTCTCACTTAGGGAGTGGGCTTTTTATTACCTTTTTTTAATATATTTAACGATCATAAATAATATCCCCCCTTCCATTTTTGTCCTGAATTTAGCTTCACCTTTATTCAACTGATTTAATTTAAAATCTATCTTTGCATAAAGTTAGCCAAAGTCACTTTCATACCTGAAACGTTAGACTTCACATTTATTTTAAAATCATCAGTGACGTTTGCACGAAATAGGCAGATACTGAGATCGATCTCACTTTTATTCTTCAACTCTTTGCTACATTACTAATGTAACTCTTTGATCATCGGGAATACCGATCTATCCATAACAATAATTCGAGAAGAACATGAAAAAATTAGACACAGAAAATTTGGAATATAAAGGTGAGACAAACGGTGTTCATAGCTGGTTATCATCGACAGGTCAACCATATTACTGGCACCCAGATTGGTTAAACATTGCTGAAGATGCAACAGGCTCTCACCCTAAACAGCCAATTGAATGCGAGAAAGAAGAGACACCAACTAAGAAGCACGCTATTTCAGCGATTCTAAAACATATGAACACATGGGCGGCAGACAAACTGTCTAAGAACCCTGATGTAGAGGCTCAAGCGATTGAATCTCAGCTAAACCTTAAAAAATAGCCATAAAGCCCCAACAGCACAGATGTTGGGGTTAATTTTATGTGCATTTCCTCAGAGAACACTCCCCCAACAAGCGACACACTGATTACGTCGTCCATAACACCATCAGACACCATTAAAAAATAATGTCCCGAGTACACATGTTAAAATTGTGTATTTATAATTTGTATCATTAATTGAAATCTATAGATAAAATAGACGGTCTTTATTATTTGTCGGTTGACATTTCGCAATAGTAATCACTTTTTTCTCATTGATTACATTACGCAATGAACAATAAATTTTAGCAGTTATGTTCAAAGGGCTTATCATGAAACAATCTGTCTACAATGCGTCTTTAACATTAAAACTATATGTTGTTGCCGCTTTTTTGTTTGGGATCTATGGCGGACGCGTTTGTCCTATGCTGGAAACATTAAGCGCCACAGAAGTAATGATTCATACAAGCACCGTTTTCACGATTACTTTTTTAATTCGTCACTTTCTACTGAACAATCATTCATTAGTAAAAGAGATGAAGTTTGGCCAACTGGATACCACACTATTTTTCTTCGCAAGCCTACCCTTTGCTGCGTTTTATAATCTCAATAATGACTTCCCATTAGACAGCAATTTAAAAGTGCTATTTGGCATGACACTGTTTGGATTCTTCACCGGAACAATACTGCAACTGGTCGCAAAAATAGATCAGCTAGATATAACTGATGAACACCAACCGAACCAGTTCCAATTACAGGGAGAGCGTCAGTCCATCATTCGCCAAATGATTACTTTAGTCGTATTACTGTTAGTCACCCTAACGGCTATGCTCACTATGGTTGCGGTTAAGGATATTTTCTGGCTTGAACACAACCCTGCACGGGTTTTGGATGGTTCAGGTCAGATCAGCGTGATCAAAGAGTTTATCTATATTTCGGCAATACTTGGTGGTTACGCCGTTGCCATCATGATGCTGTGGACCAAGTTGATGAAAAAAGTACTTTTAAGCCAAGAGTGCTCTTTACTGCAAGTCACCCAAGGTAAAATAAACACGCGCTTACCCGTATTTGCTCATGATGAACTAGGCTCAATGGCGTCACTAACTAATACCATGTTAGACACACTTCAACTTAGCCAAAATGAAGTAAAAACAACCAGAGACGTCGCAATCGTCAGCCTTTCCGCACTTGCAGAGTCACGAGATAATGAAACAGGGGCGCACATACTCCGCACACAAGAGTATGTTAAAGCTCTGGCTGAACAACTGAGTCTTTCTCCTCAGCACGCGACACTACTTACGCCGAATTATATCGAGCTACTGTACAAGTCAGCGCCACTGCATGACGTAGGTAAAGTGGGGATCCCAGATAATGTTCTACTCAAACCGGGCAAATTAACATTCGACGAGTTCGAGATAATGAAAGGACACCCACAAATCGGGGCGGATGCACTCTCTATTGCAGAGAAGCAACTTGGTACCAGCTCATTTTTGCGAGTGGCAAAAGAGATTTCGCTCACTCACCACGAAAAATGGGACGGAAGCGGTTATCCAAACCAGTTAGGTGGCGAAGATATCCCACTTTCAGGCCGTCTAATGGCGCTTGCTGATGTTTATGACGCTTTAATCTCCAAGCGAGTCTACAAGCCCGCATTTAGCCACGATAAAGCCAAAGCCATTATTCTAGAGGGCTCTAATACTCATTTTGATCCTGATGTTGTTGAAGCATTTCTAGCGATTGAGGCTCGGTTTATCAGCATTGCTGCTCAGTACACAGATTCAGCGGATACCCCAACCGACGAACAACCAATGCCGGATACTAAACTAGAGAAGCCAAGCCTGATAACAACTTAGCAGCTTCGCTAACCATCACGGGTTAAATGTTACACACAACAACAATTAATCAGCACTCTAGTGAACAAAAACTAGAGTGTTTTTTTATGAAAACACCCTCTCCTGCCATTTTTCACGTCAAAACTGATTTTTTTTACTTTTTCTTTTCTATTGTTATTGTCAGGTAAAATCCTTACAGGTATAAATACTGGAGTGATTAATATTCTCCCTTCAATTACATGGATGACGATTATGTTTGAAAAAGTTGCAGCAGCTCCCGCAGACCCTATTCTTGGGCTTACTGAAGAGTTTAAAAAGGATACTCGCCCTGAAAAAATTAACCTAGGCGTTGGGATTTACAAAAATGAAAGTGGTGAGACGCCTGTTTTAAAAACGGTAAAAAAAGCAGAAGCAGCACTGCTAGAAAAAGAGAAGACTAAGTCATACCTCACCATTGAAGGGACAGCAGAATACGGACTTGCTGTACAAAAACTTCTTTTTGGCGATGATGCATCTATTGTGAGCGAGAAACGCGCAAAAACTGCACAAGCCCCTGGTGGTACTGGTGCTCTACGCGTTGCTGGTGAGTTCATTAAGCGCCAATTGGGTAGCGACGTTAAAATCTGGATTAGTAACCCAACATGGGCGAACCACAATGGTGTATTTAGCGCTGCAGGCATTCAAACTGCGCAGTACTCGTACTATGATGCAGAATCCAAAAACAAAGATTTTTCTGCGATGGTTGCTGACCTTGAGCAAGCATCAAAAGGCGACATTGTATTACTTCACGGTTGCTGTCATAACCCTACAGGTATTGACCCTACCGCTGATGAGTGGGAGGTCCTTGCAAAACTGGTTGCTGAAAAAGAGCTACTTCCACTATTTGATTTCGCATACCAAGGCTTTTCAAAAGGCGTCGAAGAGGATGCTGCAGGTTTACGTACATTCGCAAAATACAATGACGAAATCCTGGTAGCAAGCTCATTTTCAAAGAACTTCGGTTTATACAATGAACGCGTTGGTGCATTTACTTTAGTCGCAAAATCATCGGATGTTGCTACGACTGCATTCTCTCAAGTAAAAAGCATCATCCGCTCGATTTACTCAAACCCACCCGCTCACGGTAGCGCTGTCGTGACTCATATTCTTGGTGACCAAGATCTTCGCGCAGAATGGGAATCAGAAGTAACAGAGATGCGTGATCGTATTCAAGAGATGCGAGAGCTCTTTGTTTCGACACTTAAAGCTGAAGGTGTCGATGCCGATTTCAGTTTTATTGAACGTCAAAACGGCATGTTCTCTTTTTCAGGGCTGACAAAAGCACAAGTAACGCGTTTAAAAGATGAGTTCGCTATTTACATTGTTGGCTCTGGCCGTATCAGTGTTGCAGGCATGACAAAATCAAACATGGGTCCACTATGTAAAGGTATTGCTGCCGTACTTTAATTGTTTTGATTAACATCTTTAAAAGACCAGGTCTCGATCTGGTCTTTTTTATTGCGATTAAGATAAAAATTGGACGTTTAATTTGTGGCGTTTAATACAGCACTCTAAATGAAACACCCGCTTCATTGCTGTAGTGACTATTCGCTTTGCGGTATGTATAAAATCCCCCAAGCGCAACGGCTGATGTTATATAGTGATTCACTTCTAACCGAGTGATATTTTCGTCAATCCAATCGCTACGGTTGAATTCGGCAGCCAGTCTACCTTCTGTTTTTTCAGTAAACGCATAGTTCAAATAGAGTGAGCCGGCATATACAAATTCAGATTCAGAATAGAGCGTCTTATCTATCGATTCCAAGGTCTCTTTTGCTTTTATTGCCCCAACCTGAGCCACGGTGACAAGGTCTAAATCTTCTCTCAATTTGAATCGATAACCACCGCCCGCAAGCAAAGTATCAATTCTTAAATCCGTACTTTTAAGATTAACAAATCGAGCCGAATAATCGATCGCGACAAGCCAATGCTCTGTCACAAGTCCGTTCCCACCTAAGTTCCATGTTGTTACATTAGAGTTCCCCCCAATGTCGCTATCAAAGCTACCTGAACTCACTGTTGCGTAGAGGTAATCGTATCTTGTCGGCGTATCATAAATTGAATCACGCTCTTGTGCATGGCTAAAGAATGAGGAAACGACAAGGCCGATTAATAGCACTCTTCTAAACATATAAAACCCCTCTTTTAAACACCAATTGACATTGTTTGACTCGATATCTCATTGAATACTAGTCTATTAAATCAAATTATGAGAAGAAGCAAATCACGATTTGGAAAACTGTCTGACAAATAGTTTAAATGCTGTAACATGGTCTATTCTTCTTATGTATATCTATTTGGACGTGTTTAAATATGGAAGCTGAATTACTCGAAATACAAAATTTTCTGGCACAATATCCCCCATTCAACGAACTCCCAGAAGACGTCCTCACTAAAGTTACCCAAAACGTTGAAATATCCTATTATCGCCAAGATACGCCTATCATACATTTAGGCGATCATATTAATGACCTCTATATCGTTCGCAGCGGGGTCGTGGAAGTATATCGACGTAAAGGAGAGCTTTATAACCGCTTAGATCAAGGCGACTTGTTTGGGCAAATGGGTCTACTTACCAACAATAAAGTCCGTTTCCCAGTAAAAGCGATTGAAGACACCCTAGTATACTGCCTCTCTGAAGAGATATTCCAAGAACTGTATGATAACCACGATTCCTTTGCAGACTTTGTCGAAGTGGAAGATAACGCGCGTCTGAGACAGGCTAACTCAGAAAGTAACGATGCCAATGATCTGACAACGTCTAAAGTGCGAACCTTGTTAAGCCGTGAAGCCCCAACAATTCAAAAGCATCAAACCATACAACAAGCCGCAATAATGATGGCAGAAGAGAACATATCGTCGCTACTGATTATCGACCCCGACATCATTCAAGATGACGAAGATGATAACTCACCGGTTATTGGTATTATCACCGACCGAGATCTCTGCACTCGAGTGCTTGCTGAAGGTTTAGATCCAAGTGATGATGTGTCCACAGTGATGACCACCGAAGTTATATCTCTGGATCATAATGCCTATGTATACGAGGCAATGCTCACCATGCTTCGTTATAACGTGCACCACTTACCGGTTTTAAAAGACAAGAAGCCTATTGGTATCATAGAAGCGACTGATATTGTCCGTTATGAATCCCAAAACTCTCTGTTACTCGTAAGCAGTATTTTCCAGCAACAAAGTGTTGAAGAGTTAGTATCACTCTCAGAGCAAGTGAAAGACAGCTTTGTCCGTTTAGTGAATGAGGATGCGAACTCTCACATGGTTGGGACGGCGATGTCAGTCATTGGCCGCAGCTTCAAACAGCGCATTATCGAACTGGCAGAAGAAACACTTGGCAGCGCCCCAATCCCCTATTGCTTTCTTGCTCTTGGCTCTATGGGCCGAGATGAACAGCTTATCGTTACCGATCAAGATAACGCGATTATCCTTGATGAAAGCTATGACGATGAAAAACATAATGCCTACTTTGAGGCGTTCTCTAAATTCATCTGTGATGGTCTAGATAAATGTGGGTATAGCTATTGCACGGGCGATATCATGGCGACCAACAAAATGTGGCGCATGACTCGTTCTGAGTGGGAAGCATGTTTTGCCGATTGGATTGATGATCCAAACCCTAAAGCTCTGCTCAATGCCTCTATCTTTTTCGATCTAGATGGTATCTATGGGCGCTTAAAGTGGGCGGAACAACTCAATAGTTTTATTGTTCGTAGAGCAAGAAAAAACAACCGTTTCTTAGCATGTCTTGCGCGTAATGCTCTAAACCGCACGCCTCCTTTGGGCTTTTTCAAAGACTTCGTAATGGAAAAAGATGGCAGACATAATAACTCGATCAACTTAAAGCGCCGTGGTACTGCACCACTTGCCGATCTTGTTCGTGTTCATGCTCTTGCGGTTGGCTCCCGTTCCCAAAACTCATTCGAGCGATTGGATGACATTATTGATGCTGGCATCCTTCCGAAAGGACGAGCTCAAGATTTGAAAGATGCAATGGAGTTCATCTACATGGTAAGGATTCGACACCAAGCGTTGGACGTTGAGAACAAAATTGAGCCAGATAACAATATCGAACCTGAAAACCTATCTGACTTTGAGCGCCGTAATCTAAAGGATGCTTTCCAAATTTTGAGTAATGCACAGAATTTCTTGAAATTCCGCTACCAAGCAAGCAACAGTTTCAAGTAGGTCGTTATGATTATTAAAGCACTACAACAACCAAGCATCGACTGGCAAATGAAGTTTTCAAAGAAACTGATACAAGCCAGAGATCACCGACTTCAATCTTTTTATAGCAAGATACTACCAAGCCCGGATACGCCAATCTCTGAAATTGAATTCTTGGCTGTGGATTTTGAAACAACCGGATTAGATCCTAAAAAAGATGGCATTATAACGATCGGAGTCGTGCCATTTACTCTCAATCGTATCTGTTTAAGCCGAGCGAAGCATTGGACGGTTCGACCTAAGCAGAAGCTAGAAGAAGAGTCAGTTGTGATCCATGGCATCACGCATAATGATATTTTGGGTGCACCTGATTTTTCTGAAGTGATTGACGAAGTGCTTGATGCACTTTCAGGAAAAATAATGGTCGTGCATTATCGACGCATTGAGCGTGAGTTTTTAGATCAGGCTTTAAAGGCTCGTATCAATGAAGGTATCATTTTCCCTGTGCTCGATACTCTGCAAATAGAATCCGATCTACAGAATAAAATTTCTGGCGGCTTATGGAATAAGTTAAAAGGTAAGAAACCTGGCTCTGTGCGTCTGGGGAAAAGCCGAACTCGCTATGGGCTACCTGTTTATACGCCGCACCATGCTCTGACGGATGCTATCGCTACCGCTGAGCTGCTACAGGCTCAAATTGCCCATCATTTTGATCCTAACCAACCAATACGAGACTTTTGGCTTTAACTCCCTTTCCTTAATTTAATGGTCAGCTGCGGTTTAGCTTGATTGCCAATAGTTGAGACAACATTTTCGCTAACATCAAGATCAAAAAAAGGAGCTTAATTTTAAGCTCCTTTTTACTCTTACTTTCACTTTATAGCTTTATAGCTTTATAGCTTTATAGCTTAAACTGGCTGATCTCTGTCTCTAGTTCAAATGACAAATCAGAGAGTTTAGCAGCTTGCGTTGCTGCATCTTGTGCTTCAGTCGCTAGCTCATTTGATACATCACGAATACCTTGAGTATTACGAGTGATCTCAGATGTCACTGAGGCTTGCTCTTCAGCGGCAGAAGCGATCTGCGTAGCCATATCACTAATACGCTCAACTGCTGTGTGAATTTGAGTCAAACTAACTGCGGCAGAGTTTGCATCATCAACACTTGTATCAGCAAGCATACGGCTGTCATCCATAATTGAAACCGCTTTCGTTGTAGTGCTTTGAAGCATCTCAATCGTCTGCTGAATCTCTTGCGTTGACGCATGAGTACGCTGGCTTAAAACACGAACCTCATCCGCAACAACAGCAAAACCACGACCTTGTTCGCCTGCACGAGCTGCTTCAATCGCAGCATTCAGTGCTAGCAAGTTCGTTTGCTCTGCAATACCTTGAATGGTAGACAGAATCGTATTGATGCTGTTTCCGTGCGCTTCAAGCTCTTGAATAACATTCGTCGCCACTTGCACTTCTTGAGCTAAGTTTTGAATTGAGCCTTGTGTTTGTGTCACTTGGTTAGAACCATGTTCACACGCACCTACCGCTTCAGAAGAGTTTTGAGCCGTATTATCAGCATTTCCTGCAATTTCTTGAGTCGCCGCTGCCATTTCATTTACAGCAGTCGCGACCATATTGATCTCGTCTTGTTGTAGTTGAATACGAGCACTACGTTCTTCAGCTTGAGAAGCGGTTAACTTCGCTTGCTCTGAAAGAGATGCTGATACTTCACTTAACTTGGTAACCATTAAGTGCATGTTACCCACAAACTTATTGAAGTTCGTAGCAAGCTGGCCTACTTCATCATCACTACGTGGTGTTAAACGCTGAGTTAAATCACCTTCGCCTGATGCGATTTCTTCAAGTGCTTTAGACACACGGCCAAGATCTCGGAATAAGAAGCTCACTAACCAAGAAACTAACAGAATAACGAGTATGGTGATCACTACAGCCGTTGTAATCAGCTGCATCAGTAGAGATGAGTGCCCAGCTTCTTCTGTTGCACGGTCCATCTCAATACCAAAAATCCACTTAGTATTCGGAACGTTCACAAAATATAGAAGCTTCTGCTTACCCTTGTTCTCGATGATTTCGATGCTCTTACTTTGAACGGCTTGCTCAATGCTGTTCATGCTAAGCTCATTCGAAAGCTGGCTTACCGGTTTAAGCAGTAAGCTTTTATCTGGGTGTGCTAGGAAGGTGCCGTCGTTTGTATCGATCAGCATTGCGTAAGCATTTTCACCAACTTCTAAACTGATGACGTCATTAATCAATTGGTCAATCAGTACATCTGCCCCAACAACACCAACAAATTTGCCATTTTGATTTACCGGTTCAGCAATGGTCACAAGTAACGCATTGGTGATCGCATCTTGGTAAGCCGTCGTTATGATTTGTTGACCTGCAGAGTTTGCATCTTTGTACCACGGACGTTGACGAGGATCATAACCAGCACGGTTACGTTCAGGGTGTGAACGGAACATGCCACCTTCTGGAGTACCTAGGAAAATATCGTCAAAGTTACCCGCTTTACGGGCTTGTTGAAGAAATGGGACAACGTCAGATTCTTCACTAAAGTCGTTAAATGCTGAAGCGATATCTTTACGAATAGTAATCCAGCTTTCTATACCTTCAGAAGCTGCAAACGAAAGGCTTTGTGCTCTTGAATAGATGCCAGTTCGAGTTTGTTCAAATAATTTATCAGCGGACATCCAAGTCAATGCAGTTGCCATCAACACAACTGCCGATAAGCTTGCGCCTATCAACTTCTGTTTAAGAGTAATTTTCATAATTCGAGATCAGCTCATGTAGCCAAAAATAGTTGGCGATAGTAGCTATTTTTTTCACGCTCTGCGAGTGAATTCTCATTTAATTTTAAGCTTTTATTTATCCTTTGATAAAACCATCAAATAACGTCAATTCTGCGTCGACTGTCAAAAAAAAGCGTTACAAAAAAGCCATCAAAATAAAAAAAGGGATGAACATATCGTTCATCCCTTCATCTATTTATTACACAATTATGTGCTTTTTATCGCTTTTCGGTACGCATACCCATCAACAAGCTCACGCACATTAATAACAATATAAATGTGAATGGCAAGGCTGTTGAAATTGCACCCGCTTGAAGAGCTTCAATTGCTTTTGTTCCGCCAACCCACAGTAGAGCAACCGCAATTGCACCTTCCATGAATGCCCAGAACACACGTTGAAGAACTGGTGCATCAACTTTACCACCAGCAGTAATACTATCGATAACTAATGAACCAGAATCTGATGATGTAATGAAGAACACCAATACCAGTACAACAGCAACCACAGATAACAAAGTACCGTACGGTAGAACATCAAACATTTGGAACATAGCTAGTGGAACATCTGTAAGACCTTTCGTACCTAGATCACCAACACCATTTTGTATTTGATCAATCGCCATGCCACCGAACACTGACATCCAAAGAATGGTTACAGTTGTTGGAACAATCAGCACTGCCGTGATGAATTCACGAACCGTACGACCTTTAGAGACACGAGCAATGAACATACCTACGAATGGGGACCATGAAATCCACCAAGCCCAGTAGAATACAGTCCAACCTTGGAACCAAGCTTCATCACTACGACCATGTGGGTTACTTAATGGAATGATATTTTCCACGTAAGCCATCACTGTTGTTGGGATTGAACCGAGTGTCACTGCGTAGCCAATGAGAGCAACAAGAGCCAGTAATACAAATGCGATAATCATGTTGATATTACTGATAACTTTTACACCACCATCAATACCACGGATAACAGAGACAACCGCAAGAAGCGTCACAACGGTAATGACTGCAATTTGTAATCCCATGCCGGCTTCAATACCGAAAACATGGTGAATACCACTTGCCGCTTGCTGTGCACCAAGGCCAAGCGAAGTCGCTAAACCAAATAGAGTTGCTAGCACCGCAAGAATATCAACAATATGTCCAGCCCAACCCCAAGCTCGGTCACCTAAAATAGGATAGAAGATTGAGCGAATTGAGAGCGGTAAGCCTTTATTATAAGTAAAGAAAGCAAGTGAAAGCGCAACGACACCGTAAATAGCCCAAGGGTGAAGACCCCAGTGGTACATAGTCGCACCTAGTGCCAGTTTAGCTGCTTCCGGAGTATTTGCTTCTACCCCGAGTGGCGTTTCATACCAACCGGTATAGTACGCTGCAGGCTCTGCAACACTCCAGAACATCAGGCCGATACCCATACCTGCTGCGAATAACATCGCTAGCCATGAAAGCCATGAATAATCAGCGACCGCGTCCGTACCACCTAAACGAATTTTACCAAATGGTGAAACAATGAGAGCCAAGCAGAAAATAACAAAGATATTACCTGACCAGATGAATAGCCAGTCGAAAGAACCAATGATTTGCCACTTAATTCCATCAAGTGCCGCTTTTGCTGTTTCTGCATCTAAAACTAGTGCAGCAATCAAAAATAGCGCAATGAAACCCGCACTCACACCGAATACAGGGTTATGAACATCAAAACCCCATTTCTGCACATTATCTTGACCTACTGTATAGTCAGTACTGTCAATACTGTACTTATCTATCCCTTTTTGCATTCTTCCTCACTTCAGCAATCAAATAATTTTTAGTACAACGAGGCATTTAATAAAATAACTCGCACACACTGAAATTTACTTAGATCACTAATATATTTACATTTCAAAAACGTCCATTAGGTTACCATTACTGCCATTAAAAACCTAATAAACAACACAAAACAGTCAGATATCGCCATTTTCCGCTCAATTATCGACCAATAATCGGAAATTTAATTACGGTATTGATCGATATTTCGTTACTTTAATTATTCGAACTCTAAACTTTATTCACTCAATACACTTATGTCGTACACCTCATTAATGAAAACTGATCATTTCACCTCTTTTCATGTAAATCGAATTGATGTAATTTCCCTGATGTCACTCACTCATACATTGGAATTCAGACATTGGATAAGCATGAAGAAGTCTTGGTATCAATCCGCCAAATCATTCGAGCAATTGATCTCCACTCCAAAAAACTAAGCAAAGAATCAGGTTTAACAGGGCCGCAGTTAGTTTTACTTCGAGCTATCAAAGAGCTAGGTAATGTGACAATTAAGCAGTTATCTAATCACACCAATATGAGTCAAGCGACAGCTACTACTATTTTAGATCGCCTAGAGAGAAATGGTTATATCGAGCGTGTACGTAGCCTCGAAGATAAACGTAAAGTTCATGCCAAATTAACTGAATCAGGTACATCTTTACTACAAAGTGCGCCTCTTCCATTACAGGAACATTTCATTAATCGTTTTCAACAGCTTGAAGAGTGGGAACAGAGTTTGCTACTTTCTTCTGTTCAGCGTATCTCATCAATGATGAATGCCGAAGGCTATAACGTCGCCCCTATTCTTGAAATTGGCAGCATTACTAAGCCAGAATAAACCATTTCAAAAAAACATCTTCAAGGTCAGTGTATTCACTGACCTTTTTATTTAATTGGATAACCCTTTTTCCAAAGCATACTTAGCTAGTTCCGCGGTGGAGTGAATATCAAGTTTGTGTTTGATGTTTTGCCTGTGAGTCTCAACGGTTCGATAACTGATACCTAAAAGCGTTGCAATTTTCTTACTACTCGCACCTTGAGCGACCAATTTCAGCACGGCCTCTTCACGCCGACTCAAAGGGTTGGGTTTCTGAGCACTGGTTTCGATCTGTTGAGTAAACAGTGTTTGAGTGACCGACTCGCAAAAATAGGTAGAACCTTGATTCACAGTTTTGATCGCTTGAACCATTTTTTCGGCTGAAATCTCTTTGAGCATGTAGCCAACCGCTCCAGTCTGCATCACTTTCATGATGTATTCCCGATTATCATGCATCGTTAGCATCAATATTTTTGCGTCTGGCGATTCTTCGTGAATTAATCTCGTGGCGTCAATTCCATTCATAATTGGCATGCTGATATCCATCAATACCACATCAGGCTTGCACTGTCGGACAACATCAACGGCCTCTAAGCCATTACTTGCCGTTCCAATCACTTCAATACCCGTTTCTAACTCTAGCCGAGCCATAAAACCATCAAGTACAACCTGATGATCATCAACGATCACTACTGATATTTTTTTATCATCCATTGATTACACCAATCCATCTAAGTTAAATAGCACCGTTATTTCTGTTCCAAACCCTTGTTCGCTCATAAGCTCAAATTCCCCGCCCATGAACTCTACCCGCTCACGCATATTTCTAAGACCGATTCCTTTTCGGTGAGTGGCTACATTTAGGTTAAACCCTTGCCCATCATCTCTAACAATCAACTGCAACTGGTTTCCAAATTGCTGCAGTATTACCGTCACCTTCTTTGCATGAGCATGCTTCTCGATATTATTCAGTGATTCCTGAACCACTCGATAAAGTGTAGTCGCGACTTCTGATTTGAGCTTTCCTGTCTGAGTTTCAAAGTGAATTTCCGTTTCAATATTTGAGTGAGCTTTGTAGTCTTGTAATAGAGTATTCAACGCCGCTTCTAAGCCAATATCGTCTAGTGCACTTGGCCTTAAGTTATGCGAAATACGTCGAACTTCGGAAATTGCCGTCATCAATGAGTGTTGTGACTTCTCAATATGCAGTGCCAACTTTTTATCATTCAATTTATGCGCTAACAGCTCTAAATGACATTTACTGGAGACAAGCAGTTGGTTTATGCCGTCATGCAACTCTCTGGCTAAGTGCTTCTTTTCATCCTCTTGGAACATGACCGTTTTATGTGCCAACTCTTTTAAATTCTTATCCGCTAAGCGATGTTCATGTAAATTGATCGCTAAGGTTAAAACAATGATCACCGCGACGGTCACCCCAAGAATCGACACAATAGAGAAGAAGGTCGTTTCGATATTTTTATTGATCGCAGCCTGCATATTCGCAACTTCGAGGCTGATATCTTCAATATAGAGCCCCGTACCAATCATCCAATCCCACTTACTTAACCATGCTGCATAACTGAGTTTGGGGACGGTTTCACCCGTTGACGGTTTCTGCCATAAATATTGATGAAACCCGCCGCCATTCTTAGCTTGATGCAACAATTCTGCAATCAGAAAGTCACCATTGAGATCTTGAATATGCAGTAAGTTTTGCCCCACCAATTCTGGCTGAATTGGGTGCACTAAATTAGTACCAAACTCATCGTAGGCAAAAAAGTAACCATCCGAACCATAACGCAAGCGCGATAATATATCCCGAACCCGTTGCTTAGCTTCGGCATCATCAGGTGCTGAATTATGGTAGATGTGTGAAATGGCGTCAGAGGCAATATCGACACTATCTTTCAGTGCGGTTTCTCGCGATTGGATCAAACTCTCGCGGAAGATTTTGATCTCATTCTCACCGAGTGTTTTAGCTTGATGCAGGGTGATCCAACTAATACTGGCGGTGACCAATATCAACGGAAGTAATGTTAGTAAAATCAATTTAGCTTTTAGAGGCATTCCTTTCCTCACTGGTGATTTTCTTTGTCAGATAAAAGAAAACTGCTTACTACCTTGATAGTAGTAAGCAGTTCTAATGTAACAATTTATTTTCAATCTATGAAAATAAACTCATGTAACCTCTATTGCGATCACATTCCATAGAAACCAGGAAAAATAAGTAATGAAGCTAATACGAGTATTTGAATACCAATGAAGGGCATTACGCCACGGTAGATATCTCGCGTTGTGATCCCTTTTGGAGCAACACCTTTAAGGTAGAACAGACTGAAACCAAATGGAGGGGTTAAGAATGAGGTCTGTAAATTCATCGCCACCAAAATCGCAAACCACACCATGTTAATGCCCATCAATTCTGCCACCGGAGCTAAGATTGGAACAATAATGAAACAAATTTCAACGAAATCGATAAAGAATCCCAGAATCAAAATAACGATCATGGTGATTATCAGGAAGCCCCATTTGTCACCAGGGATGGCAAGCATCCACTCTTCTACAAGGTAATCCCCTCCAGTGTATGTAAACGCCATGGAAAAGGCCGTTGCACCGAGCAAAATAGCAAATACCATTGCCGTCACTTTTACGGTCTCTTTTGCCGCGTCATACACCATTTGAAGGCTGAACTGTCGATACAGTAACGAAAGTACGATTGCCCCGGCGCCACCTAGAGCCGCAGATTCTGTTGGCGTCGCCACACCAGCGAAGATCGAACCCAACACGACAATAATCAACGCGAGTGGTGGAATCACTGCTTTTAACGCTTTGAACACCTCTTCTTTTCGACTAATTGACTCATCACGCTCAATGCACTGTGCTGCTTCTGGGTTCATCTTTGCATAGATAAGAATATAAACGATGTACGCCCCAACCAGCATCACGCCCGGCCAAATTGCCGCTTGGAAAAGATCCCCAACAGGTACGCCCAATACATCACCGAGCAGAATCAATACAATCGACGGTGGAATGATTTGTCCTAACGTGCCCGACGCACAGATGGTGCCGCAAGCGAGGCCTTTGTCGTAATTATATTTAAGCATCACAGGTAATGATATCAAGCCCATCGCAACCACTGATGCCCCAACGACACCTGTAGACGCGGCAAGTAACGCGCCAACCAATACTGTGGAGATCGCAATACCACCGCGAACGCCACCAAATAAACGTCCCATTGATTCGAGCAACTGCTCTGCTAAACGTGTTTTTTGCAGGACTAAGCCCATAAAAACAAACAGAGGAACCGCCATTAGAACGGTGTTTTCCATAATGGATTGAATTCGATATGGCATGAAAGCGAACATTTCTATGCCTTCTGCCCACACACCGAAAATAAGCGCAATGCCGCCAAACGTAAATGCTACTGGAAAACCCAACAACAAGGCGAACAGTGCTACAAAAAACATCACGATACCGATCATCTTGTAATTCCTTTACTTTGAGTCAACAGATTGAGCATGAATGAGGTGCGGATTCACGATCTTATTAATTGAATGCAGAAGCAGTCCAATTCCACTTAGCGCCATCAAGAAGAATGACAATGGGATCATGGCTTTTATTATCCAGCGGTATGGCAACCCACCGGGGTCACCTGATGTTTCTCCAAGTGAATAACTTTCTTTTGCAAAATCAACACCGTACCAAGCCACCAGCAAGCAAAAAGGAAATAGAAAGACGATGGTACCTAAAACATCGATGATCGCTTGTGCTTTAAATGACAAACGCTCATAAAAGACATCTACGCGAACATGGCCGCCAGATTTAATCGCGTATGGCACCCCAAGTAAGAAGACAGCCGAAAACAGATGCCACTCCATCTCTTGAAATCCAATCGACACGTCATTGAATACGTAGCGCATTACGACGTCGTACACGACATTCGCAAGTAGTAAAATGAATAGAATGCTGGATAACCATCCGAGGAAATCTCCGATCCGGTTAAACAATCTCTCAATATAAATCAGGTTTCTCATATCCGACTCCATGGAACTGCATGACTAGGCTCTAACTTATATTTATGTGCTTATATTCAAGTACTGATACTCAGAGCAAACTGGCCAAAATTCATCGCGCCAGTGAGACTATATAAACCAATATAAAAGCGATCACGGTTCAAGCGGCATTCGCCAATGTAAAAGGGTTCTTGGGCTTTTGCGGTGTAGGAAACCCCTACACCGACGATTTAGAAATGATTCAGCGGGCTCTTATTGTTGAGCTTGGCTGTTTAAATATGCGCGATGAGATATGTTTGACCATGGTCGAACTTGGTTGATGTAATCAGCCTGAGACGCTTGAATCTCTTTCGCTAAAGCATCTTTTGCTGCGTGCTCTGCCAATAAGCGTCCATTCGCCTCACGTAAAGCTGCCATTACCTCATCTGGGAAGTTTTTAACCTGAACGTTTGGATATTCAGATTGAATCGACGCCCAGTTTTTACCACTTTCGTGTTTAGACTGAGTGTACATATCGTAAGCGGCGGTCTTCATTGCTATTTTCAATATAGCTTTCAAATCATCCGGAAGCTTTTTCCATGTGCGTTCATTTACTAAGAACTGCAACTCAGTTCCCGGCTCATGCCAACCTGTGTAGTAGTAAGGAGCAATTTTGTGAAAGCCCATTCGTAAATCCAGAGATGGCCCCACCCACTCTAATGCATCAATCGTACGACGCTCTAGAGAGGTATATAACTCTCCAGGGGCAATATTCGTAGGCTTAGCCCCTAACTCGGCAAGGATTTCACCAGCAAACCCAGGGATGCGCATTTTAAGACCTTTCAAATCATCAACACTGTTGATCTCTTTTTGAAACCAGCCGCCCATTTGGGTATCTGTATTACCACCTGGGAATGAAAGCAGTTTATGTTTTGAATACACTTTCTCCATCAACTCCATGCCACCACCGTAGTAGAACCATGCGTACTGCTCTGTCGGTAACATACCAAAAGGCATCGAAGTAAAGTACAGCGTATTAGGCACCTTCCCTTTCCAGTAGTAAGACGCTGAATGCCCCATGTCGTATTGACCAGATTTCACCATATCGA
This sequence comes from Vibrio sp. 03-59-1, assembly GCF_013114135.1. NCBI lineage: Bacteria > Pseudomonadati > Pseudomonadota > Gammaproteobacteria > Vibrionales > Vibrionaceae > Vibrio > Vibrio sp. 03-59-1. The sequence goes on along the minus strand of NZ_VTYA01000007.1, from coordinate 137,354 downwards.
ACACACCAAGAGGTGCTTTATGTTTGTTTGATGAATCGATGCGGATCTGTAAACGACCATTCGACATCTCTTCAGCCATTTTAGCCATGTTTTTTGTGGCATCGCCAAAAATTGGAAAGTTCGGTCCCCATGTTTCTGCAAGTTTCAAACGATAAACTTTATCAGCAGCAGAGGCTGTCGTTGAGACTAACGCAGCACATGTAGCAGCAATAACAACACCACTGGTAATGGCTCGCTTAATAGATTTCTTTATCAAACTCATTCTTACGTCCTTGGTTAGGTTTCTTACACTCATACCTCAGAGTGTCTTCGTGCACCTTTACAATGGAATAGAAAATCAAAATAAAAAATCAGCGAGACCACGCAGTAAAACCAGCTTACATCTAGGTATTAGACAATAGTATTAAGTATAAATACGTAGGACAAAATCAAAATCTGAAATATAAGTCTAAAATATCATTGAGTTAGAAAATCCAAATATACAGCTCGATGTAAATAGCACTTAAGTATTTACTTACATTCAATTGTTGAGGTTATTTTACTAAGTTGTGACAGAGGTAATTTTATAGCCGTAATTTGGAAGGGAGGTAAATATGTTGCATAAAAAAACCCCGATAGACGGGGTTTAAAACTTATGCAGAGCAGAGAGTAAAATTAAACTGCTTTGTAGATAACTTTGTTACCTGCAAGTTGCTCTTTAGCGACTAAGTTTTCTTCTAGAAGTTTTTTCAATGCACCTGTTGCCCAAGAACCCGCTTTTGCTTCTTCTTGGCCAGCCGCTAGGCCGATACTTTTAGGGTTGATACCATCAGCATTGCTTACAACAATATCTAGAACTTGTTGCTGCTTAGGAGTTAGTGCAACGTCAACTTTTTTAGTTACTACTGCTGCTACTTTTTTCTCTACTGCTGGCTTTACCGCTACAGGCTTTGCTGTTTTAGGCGCAGTTGCTAAGTTTGCCACTGACGCTTTAATGCGTTTTTGCAGTTTAGCCTGCACTTTACGCTTATGAGCAAGTCTCATTGAATGTTTCTCCAGTTCACTGCCATAACGCAGTGGTGAAAATTTGAAGCGCGATTTATACCAAAATTTGGAAACGATTTGTAGGGTCAAGCAACGAAAGACGACGAAAAATGCGTACTTTGCGCAGAAGCGTCTATTATTTATACTACAAGGCCACCGTTATCAGCAATGCATACTGGATGTAAAAACATGCCTTATTTGTAAGCCGTATAAATATGACATAGGGTGAATGATGCAAACTCTACAATTAAGTAATCATAATTTTAATCTTGAATCTTCCATGGCTAAACTTATTGGAGGGATTATCTTTGTCATCGTTTTCTTTTTAATCGGATTATCGACAGGCTGGCAACAAACACTGTTAACCCTCGCCGTTATGTTGGGTATTTTAGGCTTCAGTTACCTAGTGATCGCGAAAAGCAGAGTCGCCTATACCCTTACCTCCACTCACTTCCAGCAACACCTTTACAAAGGGGGCTGGGTGGTAAAATGGACTAATATCGAAAAAATCGGTGTATGTACTCATCATGTTGATGGCTGGCACCAACCTCTTCCTTGGGTTGGGATAAAACTGAAACACTACTCCCCCTACCTCAATAGTATCTGCCCTCGAGTGGCAAGTGACATTCTGCTCACTCAACGTGCGCTTCTCTACTTGGGCGCTCGCCAAAACCTAAGGGATCAACAAAACCGCATGGCACGTCAAAATAGTCAATTAAAGTCAAACTCTAGAAAGGAGGCGAAACGTAAGTTCATTGAATTTGAAGATATCGTGTTAGATTCCAGCCCCTACAAAAATAGCCACGGTGAGGTTTATTCGGGGTTACTCGGAATGTTGGCGAATAGGATGAAATACCAACGTAACTACTATGATTACGATGTTTTCATTGCGGTTGCGGATTTAGATAGAGATGCAGATGAGTTTGTAGGCTTGGCTCGTCGATATTTGGCTGCAGCAAGCGCTGAAGAAGATCCCACCGTTTTTAATAGCCATTTAGAAACCGAATAAAAAAGGAGACTCAATGGCCTCCTTTCTAAATATTTACCCTGATTAATAAATAGGCATCTCATCTGCCACATATGGATTTGACACTCGTTCACGACCAAATGTGGATTCCGGTCCATGTCCCGGAACAAATTTCACCTCATTACCTAGCGGCCACAATTTTGTCTTGATCGAATTAATCAAGGTTGCGTGATCGCCTTGTGGGAAATCGGTACGACCAATACTGCCATTAAATAGAACGTCTCCAACAAAAGCCGTTTTTGCAGAATCACTGAATAGCACGACATGACCTGGGGTATGACCCGGTGTGTGCAAAATATCAATGCTTTCATTACCAAACTTCACTACATCACCATCATTTAGCCAGTGATGTGGTTCAAACGCTTCTGTTAACGGGAAACCAAACATTTGACTCTGATTTTCTAAGCCTTGCAGCCAAAAATTATCCGCTTTATGTGGGCCGATGATCTCCACTTTTAAAATATCCGCAAGTGGCTCAGTTCCGCCGACATGATCTAGATGACCGTGCGTAAGTACAATATTGACGACTTTAACGCCTAACTCTTCAATCAAAACCGCGAGCTGCTTAACATCACCACCGGGATCGACAACAATACCTTCCATTGTTTCATCACACCAAACAATAGAGCAATTTTGAGAAAACGAAGTTACAGGAACAACTTGGTACTTTAACGACATATAAAACCTTTCCAATACACGATACTGCGGGAACTATGACATTAGAATTTTACTTTGACAAGGGTTACCACGCCCGTGAAGGCCCTGTATCAATATGAACAAAATTACTCTTTGGGTAATAGCCAACGCCACCCGCTTTCAGTGTCATTGCCGCTTCTCTAACGTGGCTCAGTTTCACACCATCCAAACGGAAATCTAACGCCTGACCTAACATATGGAAACTTTTCTTAGCCACTCCGCTTGATTTTGAACGCAATGCTTCATTTGTGGCTGGCGAACGGTAGCCAGAGATGATCTGCACCTCAGCTTGTGTACCCAGTAACGTTTGAATTTGATTGATCTGTTCGAAAAGATTCTTATCCATCGCGAAAACTTCATTCCTACGGAAATCACGACAAATATGATTCAAGCGACCGAGCTCCGACGCCACATAATCTTGACCATTGAAGTAACATGATTCTAATGACTCACCAGTATGTAGGTTATTCATAGCTATAGTTCGTGGTTTATCAGGATAAGAAGCCTGAGCTAATCGTGGTGCTAAAGAGGCAACAACGAGCCCGCTACCCGCTAAGCGAATAAACTCTCGACGAGAAAATAAAGATTGAGACATACTGAAATTTGTACCGCGTATTAATGGAAACACGGACATTACAGAAAGGAATTTTTAGCGTCAAACGTAAAAAATGACCGATTCAGCCAAGTTTCAACGGTTTTTAACGCTTAATTATTGAACAGAATGGAAAAATTCATTGCTTACTGCAATTGTCATTTTTTAGTCAATCATCACCCTTTTGTCGCTGCAACCTCATCATAGTGATAGATGTCATCACGGTAATGAGTCTGGCCGCCCTCGAACCACACCGTTTGATAGATGATATGCACTGGAATGCGACGTTTTAACCGAATGGAGGTATTGGCAGGTTCTTCAGTGCTCACCAATAATTCTTGACTCGGCACACCTTGGGTTTCTAATAAGAGGGAGGCAAACTTATCGGCATGCTCCACCCTGATACAACCTGAACTGAATGCTCTTACTTCACTGTTAAACAGATTTTTACTGGGGGTATCGTGAAGATAAATCGCTCGCTTATTTGGCGTATTAAACTTGTATAAGCCTAAGGCATTACGATCACCCGATAGCTGCCTCATTCTGTATGGAAATGCATTTGGGTTAACCGTCGCCCAATCTATCTCAGCAGGGTCAATCTCGACGTGTGAATTCCAGCCTTCGATGATCTGAAAATTGTTTCGCACTAAATATTCTGGATCTCTTTTCACTTTAGGAATAATGTCTTTCACCATGATTTTCCATGGCACATTCCAAGTGGGGTTCATTATGACGGAATCAAGCTTTGCTTCCATTAATGGTGTTTTACGCGACTTTCTTCCAACCACAACTTTGGATTCAAAAACTTCTTGCCCTTGATACCAGTAGCTCATATTAAAATCTGGGACATTCACCATAATGATCGACTCTCGGTTTTTAGGCCACATCCGAGATCTCTCAGCATTAATGGCCAATAACTGAATTCGCTCTTTGGGGCTTAAATTCAGCCATTTCAGAGTTTTAGAGCCAATAATCCCATCCGCCTTTAAACCATGCATGTGTTGGAAAAGCTTAACCACCTTAACTAAGGACCGATCAAATTGATTTGTCGATTCATCCACCATCGTCAAGTCGAGTCCAACAATGGCTAAGCGGTCGAGTAAAATGCTGCGATCAACCAGAATATCACCTTCTCGCTTCAAGCCTATTTGGTAATAACTCGGCACATCATTGCCCAATTGGCTTTCTAAATGCTGATAAGAGGATAAAAAAAGCGAATATTCTTCAATAGGCGGCGCTAAATTCGCTATAAATTCAGGCAATTGCGCCGAATTTACCGCATGAATCAGCGAAGACATACTACCTGTGGAGGGCGGTAGTAAAGAAGAGGAGACTTTCGAATCAAAAAACCATAGCTTTCCGTTTTCTCGCGCATTTTGACTATAGCTAAGATAGAGAATCAAGGTATCTGTGGCTAATAAATCATATTCAAACCAACGGCCTTGGCTTTTGTAATATCGTAAATAACGCAATTGATGAGAAAAAAGAGAACTGATTTTGGCGCGATCAATCAAGTCCAATTGAAATTCAAATTGGCTGACTGTCTCTTCATTATACCAAACCAACATATCATTATTTTGTCGGTAGATATCATCTACGAGTTCAGGAAACTCCAATACTGAAGAGATATTCGAACTCGGCTCTATCCATCTCATATTTTCAAATCGTTCAAGCGTCACACTTACACCAGAACTAACATTTGAAAATAAGGCGCAAAACATCAGCAGTACTATTTTGAATTTCATGTTTGCCCCTACCTTGCTCGCCATTTCTTTAGTATGGCAAAGAAATGACAAGCTGATAGGAGATTTATTTCATCAATAGATTTGAATGATCAAATTCATCCTTTAGAACTAGTTCTCAACCTTCGCTCAACCGCCTCAGATATACATTTATATGAATAAGTGCATTTAACTTGTGGCCATACCTAGATCAGACTCATCCCCTTTTGATTTTAAGATCATCATTAACTGGAACAGTAAAAGCACGCCTGTTGCCGCAAGACCAATTCCAATGCCACCCCAAATGCCTGCCAAGCCATAATCGCGCATGAGTAACCATGCAGCAGGAAGACCAAACACCCAATAACCCACAGCGGTTAACGCCGTCGGCATCAATACGATCTTCATCCCACGCAATAAATTAATCGCTAATAACTGCCATGCATCCGCAACAAAACATAACGCGACAACCCAGAGAAGCGACGACAACATCAAGGTTAAATCAGAGTCGCCACTAGCCGCTGGATCATTCAATTGGAAGAACCCAGCAATCACGCCAGGCCATGCCATAAACACTGCCGCTATAATTGCGCTCAGTACCGACACAATCACGAAACTTTTTTTAACCGTTTCTTTTATACCTTGATGATTCCCCGCACCAAAGTCCTTTCCAACAAGAATGGAGGCCGCTTGCGAGAAACCAAAGTTAATGCTCCATGTAAAACTTAAGCATTGTAAAAGGATTTGATGTAATGCCAACGATGCAACACTAATGACGCCCGCCATTAAGGTGCCACCATAAATTAATCCGTGTTCTAGCAAGCCCGCAATAGCGATAGGCATCCCCATCACCAAAAGTGGATTCATCAGCTTAAGCGAGTACTCATCTAAATTGAGCCAAGGCGCAAAACGATAGTAAGTTGAGCGTCTAAATACCCAGAAAGAGTAACCGATTAACACAAACAGAGCCGATAACGAAGTGCCTGCGCCAAGCCCTGAAATCCCCCAATCCAATTCGAAAGCTAATAAATAGCTCAATGGCACATTCAGCAATACGGTGACAATGGACATCACCAGAACTGAGCGAGCGTCACCAAACGTGCTGGTTAACCCCCTCAGCACAAGAAGTAATAGGGTTGGTAGCATTGCCCACTTCAGCGTTCCTAAATAGACCATCGCAATACTAATCACATCTTGGGTTTGGCTTGCTTGGCGTAATAAATCTGGTACAAATGCGAAACTGGCATTGAGAACGAATGTCAGCAGCACCGATAACATGACCGCACCTTTGATCGCGTAGCGTATCTGCTGAAACCCAAATTCAGGTCGAGCGACACTTTGACCGTAAGCGATAGCTATCAGGTTTGCGACACAACCAACAATACAGCCAGCAATGATAAACACAAACGAGTACACCGAAGCACCCAAGCCACCAGCAGCAAGGTCTGCAACACTCAATCTAGACATCATCCATACGTCGGTTAACACTAACGCCATACCGATGAGCTGAGAGAAAATTAAAGGAAGAGCTAAAGATAAGATTTTTTTCATAAATGCCTCTGATAATTGTTGCCAAAATATCGAGTTAGCATCTGGTGTTCAATTTACATTTATGCGACTCTGGCATTCATTAAACTCATGCGAGATATTATGACGCCATATCCTAACCTGCCCTATTCACATAAAAGCCTCAAAGTCTTTGAAGCGGTTGCAAGGCTGACCAGCTTCACGTTGGCGGCAAAAGAGCTTCATGTCACGCAAAGTGCTGTGAGTCGGCAGATAAAATTGTTAGAAGATGAAGCAAAAGCATCTCTGATTGTTCGTCGTCATCGATCGATTGAGTTGACGCTACAAGGGCGTGAGTTACAGGTTTTACTTGAAAAGCACTACCAATCTTTAGAGTCCTTGATTGCTTCATGGCAACATAACAAGCAGAAGAAAATCGTCATTAAAGCGGCTTTAAGTTATGCCACTCGCTCACTGATCCCTAAAATTCAGCGACTCAATGAAAAGTACCCAGACCATGAAATCGTCATTATTCCTTCAATGGAAGAAGATGAGAGCCTTGAGTCCACCGACTATGATCTCCTCATATTCAATACTCGCGTAGGAAATCGATATAAGAACCGTGTCGATATTCAATACCTGCGAGAAGAGTATATGGCTCCCGTTTGCGCTCAGAACCTCACCACAACGCAAAATGACATTAATGCCATCACAACAATGCCTAGACTGCACCCGACTCTGGACCATCAAGATTGGAAATCATGGCTAAAAAAGTCAGGGCATAACGATACTCGTAAAGTTCGAAATACCACTTTCTTTACGCTTGATCTTGCGTTGAGTGCATGTTTATCAGGGCAAGGTGTTACCGTTACAGATTTGCTACTCGTCCTGCCTGAATTAGAGCGCGAATATTTAATTTGCCCTGAGCACGTTCAAGTACAACACAGTGCTTGGCAATACTTTTGTTATTCCCGATCTCAATCTTCGATTGTTGATGATCTGGTGGAATGGATTAAAGCGGAAACTGAAGAAGAGCTAAACAGACTTAACCGATTAGCAAATAAGTATGGTTGGAATAAATCATTTAAGTAACACGTTATCTTCGAATTCAATTCATCGACTAGTCAGTAGATCATCACAAGTCGTGAATCTATGATTTGTTGACAAAGAGGTTACAAACCTAGTCAAAAAGCGTTTAAAATTCGTAATTCTTGAATCCCTAATTGCCTTAAGCCTGTTATGACTTTTAGTAAGTAATCAATCCTCTAGATAACCGTCAATAAGAGAGACTCATGCGCTGGAGCATTTTCGCCCTTGGTTTTACACTTTTATTCCCTATGACGGTTTACGCTCAAACTGTGCAGGAAAAGTGGCAAAAATTTTATCAGCAGAACTGGCAATCTTCTCCTTTGGCCATATCTCAACAGCAGTTAAGCCAATACTCTCCCGATCTGCTGGTGGATCAATCACGCTATCCCAACTTTGAATCCTTCAGCTGGCAAGATATCGAGCTACTGGCATCTATCAAAACCGATTGTTCAACCAAGGAATATGCCAATAAACGCTTAGCGGATGCGGTTGAATTTGAATTAGCACTGTGTGAAGGGCGAACACTACACTCTGATTGGTTCTCCACCCACACTATTTTACACCCTGCGGGACAAAGCTTTGCCGATCGTTATCTTCAGCATATCGGCAATAATAAAGCGACAAATAAAAATAAAGCGACGAATCAACACAAACCGATCGTAGACAAAACGATCAGAAATTACCTCAGTATTGTCAATCCGCAACACCCTCGCCATGAAACCTTACAAGCGCTATCGCCACAAGGACGAGAAGCTCTACTCAACGGTTATCGAGCATGGCTTGAAGGCGACACTTTATGGCTAAATGGGGAGCAAGGATGGAAGCAAGTGACATACCATCATTGGCAGTCTATCGCTGATAAAATGAAGATCACCCTAAAAGGCGATAGCTGTACGATCCGCTATAGCAATTTATGTATAAATGAACGCTCGTACTCTCAATCATCGCTAGTTATTTTATCATCAGTACTGATCATATTCATCGTGCTCATCGTTATCCGCAGCAGCTATTTAAAGCACAGGCAGCGCAAAGAAAAACGTTTCATTTTACAACTGCTGACTCATGAATTACGAACGCCCATTACTAGCTTGGGGTTAACCGTTGAGATGTTTCGTAACGATTTCGATAACCTTACTGAATCGAGCCAAGGTGCGGTATGGCGGCTAATGTCCGACTACCAGAGGCTATCTCAACTCACCGAGAACAGTAATGTTTATCTAGGTGGAGATAAGTCACAACAGCTATTAAAGCAAAATGCATCCGTTGAAGAATGGCTTCACCATGTATGCGACAAACATGATATTTCATTTGAGCTTAACCAAGATATTGAATTAGTTCTTCCCTACTATTGGCTATCCATCTGTCTAGAAAACTTGATTAAAAATGCCAAACAACACGGCAAAGGAAAAGTTTTGGTCTCAGTAGAGATAGCCGATACGTTAATCATCGAAGTACAAGACCAAGGTGAGTTCCCCTCACCTATTCACTTATTTTTGTCTCGCTTGAAGCCAAAACACAATGACAAAAACATGAAAATTGGGCTCAATATTGTGGAGCACTTGATCAAAAAAGTAGACGGTAAGCTCACGATTCTACGTCACCCTACCCGCTGTATATTGGAGATACCGTATGAATACCATTCTACTGATTGAAGATGATGAACTCCTAGGGCAAGGTCTGGTCAACTTATTCAAATCCAATGGGTATGGTTGTCTCTGGGCTAAACAATCGAGTGGCGTAGAGGCTTTATGGTTTCGCGCCGATCTCATCATTCTTGATCGACAATTAAGTGATGGTGATAGCCTGCAACATCTCTCAAATTGGCTATTACTTAAAGCGTTACCGGTGATTATTTTGACCGCAAAAGTGGATGTCGAACAACGAGTAGAAGGGCTAATGGCAGGCGCGAAAGATTACATGACGAAACCTTTCTCAAACGAAGAGTTAATGGCAAGAGTCATTTCTCAACTCCGCCCACTTGGCACTTGTCAGCTTTATTACTCGAATATCGAACTGCAACTCGCTGAGCGTATTGCGCTCTATAATGAAACACCAGTGACACTGAAACCGAAAGAGTTTCAATTACTTGTTCTCTTCATTCAAAATCAAGGACGTGTTTTTCACCGCGATGAACTGTTAAATAAAATTTGGGGCTACCAAGCGTTCCCAAGTACTCGAACGGTTGATAACCATATTCTTCGACTGCGCCAAAAACTACCGACATTAAACATTGAGACTCATCGTGGTGTGGGTTACCGCTTACTTGAGGTAGAAAAATGAGAATCAAAACATTGAGCTGTTTTATTTTCGGGTTAACACTTCCCCTCTCGCCTCAAGCGGCGTGGTTCAGTGACACCCCATTACAGCATACTTACCAAGCGATGATTGATGGACAGCCTAAACTGGCATGGGAAGAGTTAAAAATAGCCGTTAGCCAACATTCACTCAGCAGCCAATATTGGTTACCAGTGAAAAATGAGATTGTCGCTCAAACTGAGTGTGGTAAAGGTTTGGATGATTCCTCCAGCCCGGAGTCTGATATCCAGATTAGTTTCATTCGACGTTTTGGTTTGGCTTCACAAGGCTATCAGATCAAGATATCGACAGAAAAAAACATTGTAAAACAAGACGTCTCCTTACTATCTCCGACAGGAAAAACCTTAATTAGCAGGCATTTTTCAGAGCTAGCAGAGTATCAAGAGTTCGAAACAAAGGAGATGCTTGTAACACCGTCCTCTGGTGTCTATATCCTAAAGGTAGACCAAGACACTTATCCTATCGTTGCTTCCCTTGGTCGCAATATTCGTTGGCTTAAAGTCGAAAATGCACTCGGAAAGCAGACGCTCTCTGTATCCTCTCCTGAGAATATAACGGGTTGCCCGAGAACAAACGTAAATTGGCAATGGTTTGACGGGCAGTACAACATGCTTGGAAACAAAATCCCGATCGGCAGTAATAATGCAGAACTACCAACAATAAGCCCCTTTCCATCTCAAGCTCATCATTTAAGTGCCGCAGTGGAGCTCACCGAATATCAAGGTCGATTACAAATCTCATATATCCAGAGAGTTGCACTTCCGTTTAAGAGTAATCTGGCGAAACCGACATCAAACTAGATTCAACTGCTTGATAGAGACAAATAGGTGACAAAGCATTGATCGAAGTTCGCTGTAATAGGCTCTACCTTTTTTAACAGAGCCTAAATATGTTATTCAAAAATAGAAACCATATCCTCACTTTAGCCTTGCTCTTATTTTCCGTAGGGGCAAATGCAGCGGGTGTGACACTGCAGTCTCAAAGCAATCAAATCAGTATTGACCCACAAAGTTTTTCGATTAAATGGAATGATTCCATCGTTAATACATCGGCACTGAAAGTTAACGGTCTGCCTCAAAAAGTGACCAAAAACCAGTCTAAGTCCGCCAATAGCGCGAGTTGGACACTGCAACCAAGCCGTATTCATGTAAAAGCTCAACTCAAGAATGATGCACTCATCGTTAATTTCATCGCCCCTTCTCATCCAACAATTGAACGGAATTCACCTCTGATACTTAAGTGGTTTGATCTTGCCGAATCACAAAGCAACACTTTATTCCTACCATTCAGTGAAGGCATGCGCATTCCTATTAACAGCAAAGTTTGGGCAACCTATTTACAGAATAATTACTCCGGTTCTAATACGACCCAAGAACTTAAAATGCCATTTTGGACAGTTCAGCAAAAAGATACCTACATAAGCTATCAACTGGTTGAAGCCACCAATAATCAACTCGATTTCTCAAGTACAAAAAACCGCATTGATATGACTGCGACCCACAGTTTCACTGCGTTGAATCAATCGCGTTCTTTTACTTTGCGTATTACCCTTGGAGATAACTGGCTTGATGGTGCGAAAAGTTATCGTCAGTGGCGAATTGGTCATGATCTTGCGGATCCTCTGGTTCAAAAAATCCAGCGTAATGCTAATGTCGAAAAACTCATTGGAACAAGTCAGGTTTACCTGTTTGGAATACATCCGCTGAGCACTTTGGATGTCACAGACTGGTGGGGGTTAAAAGATTGGTATTTTCAGCGTTCTACTCTTAACGTCACCAGTGAAGCTCAATCTGAACTTAGCACGCTATCCAAAAATAAGGACTGGTTTAGCCAATACCACAAACAATTACTGATTGATTCAATTAGCACATCGTTACGCAATAAATTTAATGTGCCGAACCCAACACTTGCAGATAACACCATTGCAGCTCAATACAACGCTGCGCAGCAAAGAGTGAATTGGATTAAGAACAACGCCTCTGAATTTCTAACGCCACCCAATACTTGGGGACAAGCTCTCTCGGCTACTATGCTTAATAACTTAAAGAAAGCCGGTTTAGAAAAACTCTGGTTAGGGTTTGATAATTGGATGCCCGCTTTTTACCAGCCTAATGTTATTGATGCTGCAAAACGCCTCGGCTATTTGGTCGCGACTTATGATTCATACAACACAGCAATACCAAGCGGCGTTAATGACGGTTGGTTAACGGCCAGATTACCAGAGCCGATGAGAAAAGCATGCGCGATTGAATTAGCAGACGGCAGAAAGAAAAAGGGATTTAGAGGCAATGGCTATTACCTGAATCCAAACTGTCACTTGAACTACGTTAAGCAGCGTGTGCTCGACATCGTAAAATACGGACATTTTAACAGTCTATTTATTGATGTAGATGCCACCGCAATGGCAAGGGAAGATTACAGCAATAATAGCAGTGAATCGGACATGCTTACTGCGTTCAACAAAAGAATGGATTGGATATCAAATCAAGAGCAAATAGTCCTCGGCTCCGAAGATGGCAACAGCCTAACAACCAGTGGCATTGCCTTTGCGCATGGACTTGAATCTGTCGGTTTTGGGTGGATGGATAATGATATGAAGAAAAACCGCCAATCCCCCTACTTTTTAGGACGCTGGTATCCGGATCATAAACCCGAATTTTTCTTTAAACCAGCCAAGGTGAAAGAGCCATATAAGTCGCTTCTGTTTACACCTCAATTCAGGATTCCTCTGTATCAAACGGTTTTTCATGATGAAGTTGTGAATAGCCACCATTGGCACTCAGATAGCTTAAAATTTACGGATGTAAAAGCGTACCGGGACTTAACTGCAATGCTTTATAACACGCCAGCTATGGTGCATCTTACTAGAGATGAAGCCGTTTCAAGCTTAAGCCCTAGAATCGTCGCGCTAAAGCATTATCAAGATGGGTTTAAACCGATTCATGAACACCTTTGGGATAACAAACTCATCGGTTTCACTTGGCTTAATAAGAGCGGTACAGTCCAACAAACCACGTTCGATGATGGAAGTACAATAATCGCTAACTTCTCAAGCGACATTTTTGGAGATAAGGATACGCGAGTCCGACCGTTCTCAATTAGAGCAAAATTAAGCAGCGGTAAAGTCGTTTTGTGGCAATCTAAATCTCTATAAACATGCTTTAAAACGGAGATAAGATCCCTATCCAATGTTAGCTAAACTGGATAGGGACAAATACAGGAAAAATGGTTACTTCAATTGAATTCATTAACCCATTCTTTTTGACATTGGATGAGAATCACTGAGTTGCAGTAGATCCCATTGGTTTCCATAAAGATCTTTAAAAACTGCAACGGTGCCGTAATCTTGCTCAACTGGCGGACGAACAAATTCAATGCCATCTTCCACCATTCTTTTATAATCACGCCAAAAATCATCTGTGCTTAGAAAGAGGAAAACTCGCCCGCCAGATTGATTACCAATAAAATCGTGCTGTTCAGGCTTTGACGCTTTTGCTAACAATAATGTAACGCCATTTGAACCAGGAGGAGAAACAACAACCCAACGCTTATCTTGTTCAGGTTGATAGGTATCTTCAATCAGCTCGAACTTGAGTTTGTTCACGTAAAAGTCGATCGCTTCATCGTAATCGTTAACCACCAGAGCAATATGTACAATGGCTTGTTTCATAAGTTTATCCTTGATTTTACGTAATTAACTGTCATGTCTTTTTGAGCTAAGATAAGTGTCAATCACGGTTTGGATACGTGAATAATTCACACTGAGAAGCTTTAAATTATAGCGTTAAACGAACGATGCCTAACCAGCACGGCTACCATTGGGCACTTCACGCTCAGGCATGGCCAAACAAGGGTTAATTTTATCTTCATAACCGATATCAAATAGCATGCCCTGTGATAGCTCTCCCGCCATTTTCCGTTCAGGAAGGTTAACAACGAACAGAGCCTGTTTACCTTCAATCTCTTGAGGGTTTTCTCTTTCCTGTTTAATACCAGAAAGTATAGAACGCGTATGATCGCCGAAATCAACGGTAAGCTTCATTAGTTTGTCTGATTTTTCCACCTCAGATACTTGAGTAATGGTTCCTACTCTAATATCCAATTTCGCGAAATCATCAAATGTAATCAGTTCTTTGATTGGTGCTGGAGTCATATCTATTCCTTTTTATTGAGACGGCTCAAACACATATTTTAACCTTTAGTTATAACTTTTCTATGAACTCACCACAGTTTTGGCATCGATAGCCATGCTTATAGAAGAACAGTGGGAAACCTAACAAAATAAAGACCAAAAAAGCGGGTCTTTTGCCTTTGGTATATGGAACTAAGTCATGGCTGCCACACTGTGTACAAGCGTCCGCACTTCTTTCGACTTCAGATGAGTTATCGACGGCGTCAGAGAAATCGGTATTTAAAATGCTCCTCGCTTCATCAACACTCTTTTCATCCACCAACAATCGAACACCACCAATAGCATTTGAATACAACCACTGCGTATTGACAGTGTGCTCATCGGCTATGTAGCTCTCAATACCTGAAGCTTCGAGGCTGGCTCTTGCGATTTGAGCCTCATGGGGAAATGAAAAACGTGCAACGACTATCATTGCGAACCTCTATTTATGGATACATGACAAGTGAACAACGTGGGATCATTTCTTCAATTTGATATCTTTCAATACTCGCGCAGGGTTCCCACCAATAACGACATTACTTTCAAAGCTTTTTGTCACTACAGCACCTGAAGCAACGACAACATTATCCCCTAATGTGACACCGGGGTTAATCGTCGCATGGCCACCGATCCAGCAGTTATGTCCAATGGTGATTGGCTTTGCAAACTCTTTACCGCTTATTCGCTCTAGCGGATCAATTGGATGGCAAGCCGTATAAATACCAACCTGAGGACCAATCATGCAGTTGTCACCAATGTTAACTTCCGCACAATCAAGGATCACGCAGCCAAAGTTCACATAAAAGTTTTCGCCGACATGGATGTTTTTTCCATAGTCACAATTGAAATGTGGTTCAATATTAATCTCACTACCCGTATTTCCAAATAGCGTTTTGAGCAGTGCCTCTCTTTCTACTTTTTGGTCTTGATTGGTCGCATTATATTCACCAATCACTTTTCTTGCATGAGCGCGCATCTGTGACAGTGTTTCATCACTTGGGTCATACATTTCACCCGCTACCATCTTCTCTAATTCGCTCATTTCACTTCTTATCCGTCAATGTTTAAACTTTACGACAAACCATTAAAGCTAAAACCGTCTTGAATCATATGCCCAGTGCAGCAGAGCTTGCCTCTGTTTACGACGGCAACCATGATCAAAAGGTTCGCAATTTTTCTTAATCGCCCCCATATGTCGTCTAAATGCACGCCACCTTTTAATTTGGCGCTCATCTTCATTCTCTATGCGACGTCCCATGAAGTAGCGACAATACCACTGAAACCAACCTCTTGGATCTTCAGAATAGATCCACCCCTTTCGATTCCACTCAGCTAAAGGTTGAGAGGCACCCACAGAGAAATAGTTCAATGAAATATCTTTAAATTCAGGACTGATTTTGGCATTGGTAAACCAATCCTCGGGGAACTCATCTTGGCAATCTGTCATATACTTGCCACCAAAGACTCCGAGTTCGAGCATCTCTTTGGGGGTGAGTTCCGGAGAGAAATCAAACTGAAAATTTTCACCAATACCTTCAGACAAGAAATAGGAATAGTTCGATTGCATTTTATCGTTAACAAATACTTGCTTCATTTCACTGCTCCCATAAAAATCATCGGTAATACTAGCGTATTTATAAAACCAAAATAACAGTTAAGTGCTAAGGGTGATGGCTAGAGCTTAAACGCTCCCATTCTGGCTTGAAGGTTATGAGCCAAACTACTTATTTCTTGACAAGCTATCGCGGTTTGAGAAGTGCCTTCCGCCATTTCTGACGATGCGGAATTGATGTGCTCCACACTTCGATTTAGCTCTTCAGACACCGAGTTTTGCTCACTGCATGCCGTCGCAATCTGTGTGCTCATCTGCGCAATATTATCCACCGAGTGCTCAATTATATCTATTTGCTCTCCCGCATCGTTGACCTGATTGACACATGTCGCGATTCCAGTTTGGCACTCACGACTGGCCTCTCCCATTTTGATTGTTTTTTCCTGCAAATCTTCAACTATATCGACGATCTGGGTTGTAGACTCTTGCGTGCGCTGCGCCAAAGAACGCACTTCATCAGCCACCACAGCAAAGCCTCGTCCCTGTTCACCCGCTCTTGCCGCTTCAATTGCAGCATTCAGCGCCAATAGATTGGTTTGTTCAGCAATAGCACGAATAACATCAACCACGACATTAATACTGCTTGAACTGTTTTCTAAGTCACTCGCGAGTTCGTCTGTGTTCTGAATGGTTAGCGAGACTTTCTCAATCTCTTGAATAGTCTTGTTGAGAATCTCAGTACCGTGTTTTGCCACTTCTGTTGCAGAGTTTGCTGATGTTGCGCCACTTTCAGTATTTTGAGCGACTTCGTTCACCGCCGCTTGCATTTCTGTCATCGCGGAGGCAACAGAACTTAATTCTAGTTGCTGATTTTGCATCCCGGATGCGGTTTGAGATGAAATAGCACTCACCTCTTCAACGGCCGCAGTCAGTTGGATGGTTGAATCGCTGACCTCCGAAACTAGAGAGTGCAAATTGTTCTGCATTAACACCAATTCTTTGAGTAAAGTACCGAGCTCATCTTTGGTTAGTTCATTCTCATTGATGGTATTGTTCAACTGACCTTTTGCTATCTGAGAAGCAAACCATAGCGCTCGATTCACAGGTTTACAGATCGCTCGAGATAACAACATAGATGAGACAATGATCATCGCAATAATAACCAACGAACCCACACCAGCACTAAATTGAGTCGCCTGCGATTCACTCAGAACGTCTGCTTTTATTCGATTGATAAGCTCATCATTTAAACTCAATGTATCATCTAAGCTGGCAAGCGCTTTTGCATAAGTAGCAAAACTCGATAAAACTACCTCATTGGCTTTTTCAGCATCACCTTGAGCCAACAAGGCGTTGTATTGCTTAGTCTCAAAGATATAACTATTCCATGTATCTTTGAAAACATTGAAAGAGCGTTTCTCTTGTTCACTAAGAGGCAATGCTTGATAGGATATTATCCCTTGCTGAACATCTTTTCTCCACTGTTCAAGTCCTTCTAGCCACTCAGCAATCTTAGGGTGGTTAGCATTTGGTAACAGCGAGAATTCATCTTTACGTACTTTCGTTATATCGACTTGAATCCCTTTAAGGATCGCAACCGATGGCAAACTCTTATCTGTTAACGTTGCTGTATTACGATTAAGTGACGAAAGGCTCGACATCATAACAATCGCAACCGCAGAGAACACTAAAAATACCGCTAAATAGCTTAACCAAATCTTTTTTACGACGCTCAAATTCTTAATATGCATTTATATCTCCATATACATGAAAAAAACACCATGACTAACGGCGTACTTCCTTACCGACACCTTACCTAATATAGCTGATACAACTATCGCCGACGATCACAAAACAGCCAGCAATTAAGTCAACTAACAATAGTATTGCATACAACTGACTACTTTTTACTCAAAAAGTAATTATGCGGCAAACTATAGGATGCCAGACAACAAACAAAGAAGGAGAACGCGTCTCCTTCTTTGTTTTCTTAGTACGAATTACATTCTAGTGGACGAATCCTAACGATGTTGATTCGCTGCTTTTTCTTCAGCTGTATATGACAAAGTTCTAAAGCCAATCCAAATGCCATCGCAAAGTAGATGTAACCTTTATTCACATGAATTGCGAAGCCTTCTGCCATTAACAATCCACCCAGCAAGATTAAGAACAATAGTGCCAAGGTTTTAAAGCCTGGGTATCTTGTCACCATATTGTTGATCTTCTCTGCCGTTAACACCATTACGATCGCCGATGAAATAATAGCGGCAACCATGATGGGAATATCATTAGTTAAACCGACCGCAGTGATCACTGAATCCATCGAAAACACAGCATCGACCGCAACGATTTGAAGTAGAACGACAGCAAGCCCAGTTCTGACACGGGTCGAATGCCCGACGTCGGTATGCATTAGCCACCCCCATAACTCTTTTAAGCTTTTACCTAGTAAGAATACGCCACCAAAAATCATAATTAGATCTCGGCCTGTAAACGACATACTTAAAACACTTAATAATGGTTGGGTGAGAGACATTAACCAAGAAATCGAAAACACGAGTACAATTCGAGCCATTACGGCTAAACCAATACCCAAATTTCGTGCTAACTTGCGCTGCTGCTGGGGTAATCGTTCGCAGAGTATCGAAATAAATACGACATTATCGACACCAAGAATGACTTCAAGTGCGAATAAGGTTGCGAATATTGCCCATGTCTCTGGCTGTAGAAATAGTTCAATCATAGTGATGCCTCCGAGGAGTGGAAGCATTGCGAAATTTTCAGTCGACTAAAGGGGTCGTCCATTAATTTTTGTACCTCTGTTACTTAGGAAGTGCAAGTAAATCACTAAACCTCAGAGTCAGCAATCACCACTTTGTCAGCGCTGTGTCAGGTACTATTAGAGCTCAAATCACTTTTTAAACTCTCTATTTTTAATGTTTTGATATCGGTTATCTATCAGGCTATTTTGATGAAATAAATTGTATCGTATTCGAAGGATTACCTTAGAAAATAATAGTCAAAAATAGCGTAGTATTTTACCTTTAACATCCAAAAGACGAAGAGATGTGAAATAACAATCTAACCTATAACCAATAATTCCGTTTTACACCTTGTTTACACTTTTATTACCCCCATATTTTCCATACAATCCTTATCACTATATTTATTCAAGCTATCTGCTGATTTCGGAGTCCTAATGAGCGACGTAAAGCATTGTAATTTATTAATTCTTGGTTCAGGCCCTGCTGGCTATACGGCAGCGGTTTATGCGGCACGTGCAAACCTGCAACCAGTGATGATCACGGGCATGCAGCAAGGTGGCCAACTAACAACCACAACAGAAGTTGAAAACTGGCCAGGTGATCCTGAAGGACTCACAGGCCCAGCACTAATGGAGCGCATGAAAGAGCACGCTGAGCGTTTCGAAACTGAAATTGTGTTTGATCACATCAACGAAGTCGATCTGAGTTCTCGCCCTTACCGTCTTAAAGGCGATTCAGCAGAATATACCTGTGATGCGCTAATTATTTCGACTGGGGCTTCTGCTAAATATTTAGGTTTAGAATCTGAAGAAGCATTCAAAGGTCGTGGCGTTTCCGCTTGTGCAACTTGTGATGGTTTCTTCTACCGCAACCAAAAAGTCGCGGTTGTCGGTGGTGGTAACACGGCCGTTGAAGAGGCACTTTACCTATCTAATATTGCGTCTGAAGTTCACCTTATTCACCGCCGCGATACTTTCCGCGCTGAAAAAATCCTGATTAAGCGCTTAATGGATAAAGTAGAAAGCGGTAACATCATTCTTCATACCGACCGTGTGCTTGAAGAAGTTCTCGGTGATGATATGGGTGTGACTGGCGTACGCGTGAAAGATACTCAATCTGACGCGACTCAAGATATTGATGTAATGGGCGCGTTTATTGCCATAGGCCACCAGCCAAACACCGCTATTTTCAAAGGCCAATTAGAGATGAAAGATGACTACATCATCGTGAACTCAGGTCTGAATGGAAATGCGACCCAAACCAGTATTGAAGGTGTTTTTGCTGCCGGTGATGTTATGGATCATAACTACCGCCAAGCGATCACTTCAGCCGGAACGGGTTGCATGGCGGCACTAGATGCAGAGCGATTCCTTGACGGATTAAATGATAAATAACTTATTTTTCATTTTTGTCGTAAAACCCTAAAGCCCAGTGGTATATCCACTGGGCTTTTCTTTGTATACTACCTCGCTATAACTTCATAATAATTATCATTAAGCCTTCTAAATGGATAAGAAAAAGCAACGCGACTTGAATAAGTGGCTCAAGCAACAGAGTAAGTTAGCCAAACGCTGGCTTATGATTGCCGTGGGCCTTGGCGTAGTATCAAGCGTGTTTTTATTGGCTCAAGCCGCTCTACTCGCCTCCATACTTCAACAACTGATTATCGACCACACAGATAAATATGAGTTACTGCCTCACTTTGCAGGGTTAGCGCTGATGATTGCGCTGCGTGCTGCTTGTTCTTGGGGACGAGAAATTGCCGGGTTTAAATGTGGAGAAGAGATCCGCGTTTATATCAGGCAGCTCATACTCGATAAACTCAGGGAACTTGGACCAGCCTATATTAAAGGAAAGCCAGCGGGAACGTGGGCAACACTGCTGCTGGAACAAGTTGAAGATATGCAAGATTTCTTCGCCCGTTATTTGCCGCAAATGTCGCTCTCGGTGCTCATCCCGTTCGTGATCTTAATTGTCGTGTTCCCTGTTAACTGGGCTGCAGGATTAATTTTTCTGATTACTGCCCCATTGGTGCCTCTTTTCATGGCATTAGTTGGAATGAAAGCAGCCGATGCAAACCGTAAGAATTTTAAAGCCTTGCAACGTCTGTCTGGTCATTTCTATGACCGATTACAATCGATGACGACGATTCGTCTGTTCAACCGGACTCATGCAGAAACTGAAGTTCTTAAAGGGGCATCTGAAGTATTCCGTACTCGTACAATGGACGTTTTGAAGATTGCATTCTTATCTTCTGCCGTTCTAGAGTTTTTCACTTCTATCTCGATTGCTATTACTGCCGTCTACTTTGGCTTTAGCTACATTGGTGAATTGAATTTCGGCCATTATGGTGCAGGCGTTACCCTATTCGCTGGCTTATTTATCCTGATCCTTGCGCCTGAATTTTACCAACCACTACGCGACCTAGGCACGTTTTATCACGCCAAAGCACAAGCAGTTGGTGCGGCTGAAAGTATTGTTGAGTTCCTAGAAACAGATATTACGAAGATCCAATCAGGTAATACCCTACTCGCTCAACCAAAAAAAATAGATATTGTTGCTCACGATCTAAAAGTAGTGAGCCCGGAAGGCATTCAACTGGTCGGCCCGATATCCTTCACTCTTGCATCTAACCAATCCACCGCGCTGGTCGGCCCAAGTGGTGCGGGTAAAACGAGTTTGATCAATGCGATTCTCGGTTTCATGCCTTATGAAGGTAGCCTGAAAGTGAATGGCGTTGAAATGAAAGAACTCGACCTGACCCATTGGCGCAAACAGATTAGTTGGATTGGACAGAACCCATTGTTACTCCACGGGATAATTCGTGACAACGTAACTCTAGGTAAGCATAATATCTCTGACTCAGACGTTCATGCCGTGATTGAAAATGCCTTCGCTGCCGAATTTGTCAATCAACATGGTTTAGATTACCCAATATCCGATCGTTCAGGTGGGTTATCGGTAGGACAAGCCCAGCGGATCGCCTTAGCAAGAGCAATGCTACAAAATGGATCATTCTGGCTACTAGATGAACCTACTGCGAGTTTAGATGCTCGTAGTGAGCAGTTAGTGATGCAGGGTATAGAGAAATACACGGAATCGACCACATCTCTCATGGTTACTCACCAATTAGAACCTTTGCGCAGCGTTAATCAAATTCTAGTGATGCAAAAAGGTCAAGTTGTTCAATCTGGCAGCTATCAAGAACTACAACAACAAGACGGACTGTTTGCCGAGATGCTAAGTGCAAACCTCGCTCAACATAATGATAAGGGGAATTTAGATGCGTGATTTACTCCCATATCTAAAGCTGTATAAAAAGCATTGGTTTGGTCTCTCGCTAGGTATGTTGCTTGGATTTGCAACTCTGTTCGCCTCTATTGGCCTGCTGACCCTTTCTGGTTGGTATATCTCCGCCTCGGCTATTGCAGGGTTAACCATCGCCAGAGAAACATTTAACTATATGCTGCCCGGCGGTGGCGTTCGTGGTTTTGCCATGGGTCGAACTGCTGGACGTTGGGGTGAGCGTGTCGTTAGTCATAACGCGACCTTCAAACTACTGACTGATCTGCGCATTTTCTTTTTCCAAAAACTCGCACCATTAATTCCAGGCCGAGTTTCCAACCTACGAGACGCTGACCTTCTAAACCGATTGGTTGCAGATGTTGATGCGATGGATCATGTTTATCTGCGCTTAATCAGCCCTGTTACTATTGGTGTTGTGGGCATCGCTTGTTTGACAGCATTTTTGTGCTGGTTTGATATGACTCTTGGTCTTACTTTAGGTGCAATCTTAGCTATTGCTCTTATCTTATGGCCGATATTGTTCTATAAACTAGGCAAACAGAATGGGGCGGAACTGACACAAAATAAAGCTGACTTACGTATTACCGCCTTAGATTGGTTACAAGGCTACAGTGAGTTGACTCTATTTGGAGCCGAAGAGCGCTACAGACAGGCGATCACTTTGGCTCAAACGAAGTTGATTAAAAATCAGTTTGTAAATGCGAATTTAAGTGGCCTTGCGACCGCTTTATTAATGCTAGTTAATGGTTGGGCTCTGGTTCTTATGCTTTGGCTTGCAGCGGATGGTGTCGGTGGTAATCAACCCGATCCTCTTATCGCACTGATGGCATTTGCGACTATGGCAAGTTTCGAGCTGTTAATGCCAATCGCAGGTGCATTTCAGCATTTAGGTCAAACTCTCACTTCTGCTCGTCGTTTAAATGACGTTATTCTTGCAAAGCCAGATGTTCAATTTTCAGAACAAGAAATTAAGCACTCAGGACACTACGGTATTCATTTCAATCATGTCACTTTTGCGTACCCAGACAGCGACAAAAATGTCCTAAACAGTGTCGAGCTCTCCATACCTGCAGGTCACAAGGTCGCGATTGTAGGACAAACAGGTTCTGGTAAATCGACTCTGCTTCAACTGCTTACCCGTTACTGGGACCCGCAGCAAGGTGCAATCAGTATTGCTGACCAAGCGCTGACTCAATGGAGTGAAGGTCAACTGCGAGAAGCAATAAGCGTTGTAAGCCAGCGAGTTGACATACTCAACGGCAGCTTGAGAGACAACCTCATCATGGCATCACCGGATGCAACAGATGAGCAATTAGCAACTGTACTTAACAGCGTGGGGCTAGAATCACTTAATGAAGGTCTAGGTTTAGAGGCTTGGTTAGGTGACGGTGGTAGACAACTTTCTGGTGGTGAAAAACGCCGTATTGGTATTGCACGAGCACTGTTACATGATGCGCCGATCATTCTTTTGGATGAGCCAACAGAAGGGCTAGATAAACAAACTGAGAAAAATATTATGCAGCTGTTTAAGCAGCATTTTGCCAACAAAACCGTACTGTTTATTACCCACCGCCTAGTCGAACTCGATAGCATGGATTCGATATGTTTAATTGAGCATGGTCAGATCGTGGAACACGGACATCACCAGTCATTAATTGAGCAAAAAGGTCGTTATTACCAACTTTGCCAGACGCTATAGGCTTGGATTTATAAATAAATCGGTTCCATAAAAAGCTTGGTTACAAACAAAGAAACCCACTAAGAAGTTAACTTTTTAGTGGGTTTCTTGTATAAGCAGAGCTGTTATTTCGAAAGCGACATACAAAACAACTGACGAAGACAGCTTTTCCCTAATCACTTAATCACTTAATCACTTAATCACTTAATCACTTAATCACTTAATCACTTAATCAGCATATTCACTTTCAAACGATGCCATGAAATCAACTAAGGCTTTAACGCCTTCAAGCGGCATTGCGTTATAAATCGAAGCTCGCATACCACCAACCGCTCGGTGACCTTTCAGAGCTTGTAGCCCTGAAGCTTCTGCTAACTCAAGAAACTTGCTATCAAGTTCAGGTTTAAGCAGTTGGAAGGGCACATTCATCAATGAACGATTGTCTGCATGAACATCATTCTTATAGAACGGTGATTGATCAATATAAGCATAAAGAAGTGCCGCTTTCTCACGGTTTACTTGTTCAATCGCTTTCACACCGCCCTGCTCTTTCAGCCATTTGAAAACCAGACCTGATAAATACCAAGCAAAGGTCGGCGGCGTGTTGTACATGGAATCTTTTTCAGCCAACACTTTGTAGTTCAAAATACTTGGCAGAGCTTGAGCAGCAAGATCTAACAGATCATCACGAACAATCACAATACACAGACCAGCAGGGCCGATATTTTTCTGCGCGCCTGCGTAAATAACACCATATTTTGAAACATCGATTTCGCGCGATAAAATCGTCGATGACATATCAGCCACGATCGGTTTATCAGTGACAGGCAAATCATTAATTTCAATGCCATCGATGGTTTCGTTTGGGCAGAAATGCACATAAGCCGCATCAGTTGCGACTGGCCATTCACTTGCAGGTAGAACGGCTACTTTGCCCTCTTTCTCTGTTTTGGCAACAAAGACATCTGGCTCACAATACTTGTTCGCTTCTGCTATCGCACTTTCAGCCCAATAGCCTGCATCGACATAAGTCGCCGTTTTCGATTGCCCTAGTAGATTCATTGGAACCGCAGCAAATTGTGCTCGAGCACCACCTTGGCAAAACAAAACTTTGTAATTGTCTGGAACATTCAACAAGTCACGCAGATCTTGTTCTGCCTCTTCAGCAACTTTAATAAAGGGCTTGCTGCGGTGGCTTATTTCCATCACAGACGTACCTAAGCCGCCCCAATTGATGAATTCTGCTTGCGCTTTCTGCATCACTGCTTTAGGTAACGCCGCTGGGCCTGCACTAAAGTTAAAAATATTGTCCGTAATCGGCTCCATGATTTTATTGCTCCTGCTCATTCTTGTTTTGTAGTGGTTAGTTAACAAATACCATGTTTTGCTTCACTTAAAAAGCAAGAAAAGAGGTCTTCAGACCTCTTTTCTTCACTAACTGCATGATTTATCAGTTTACTTCGCTGCTTGGCCCATTAATGCAGGCATTAGCAGAGCGAAAACTGGCACTTGCTGGCCATTTTCGAAAACTAAATTACCATCATTCAATTCCGCTTTAATTTCATACCCAGTATCCGTTTGAGTGATCATTTCCATCACGATCAATTCATCAATACCCTCTTGTATAAATGGATACTCAGTCACGAGTTCATTCGAAAAATACGTATTTAGATTACCAGTTAAAGCAGGAACTAAAGCGCCAGGATTTTGTGATACATTTTCAGTACCTTCAGGTACCGTCATTAACCACTGAGACTGAAATTCACCTTCTCCAAGCTTCAGTGACACTTTATTCATCGAAATATCAAAGCCTTTAGCAAAAAGCGTATCAACAGCAGGGAGCAACGCTTGAACGTCTTCTTCAGTCAACTCGGGGTTAGTCTGAATTAGCTCAAAAATTTTCTCAAATGAATGAATGTCCAATTTCGCCAATTCGAAATCAACACTTAAATCATTCACCACACCATCAACTGTCATCATTTTCGAGATATCTAAAAGCACTTTGCTGCTGAGGCGTTGCGTTTTATCATCAATAGATGACTCAAACTGATACGTCGAGTCATCCATGCTGAACATTGGCTGAGCGTTGTTAGCATTCACAACAAAAGTATCAATATTATACTGCTGAGTCCCTAACCAATATCCTTGAGCTTGCTTACCATCTCCGTCGCCTGATATGCCAGAGAGTGCCACTTGCTCGCCATTAGCAAAGTTCAGCTGTATAGAGGGGATATCCAACTTATATGTCAACTGCCCCAGAACACTCGCACTTCCTGTAATTTCTGACTTTGCAACAGCGATAGAAACGGCACCTTCACCAGCGGTTTGGTGATTCCATGATTCTAAATCCAATGAAAATTCTGTATTACCATTAAGCTGTGTAGTGGTGGAAAGTGTAAGAGGCAGTTCTTCAAGTCCATCGATTGTTGATACTGCATTTAAGCTCACCAATCCATGTTCAACTTCACTCTTAACTAAAAATTCAGACGGTAACCCATCAGCTTCCAATTGCTCAATAAGCACAGGGTCGGTTACTTGGTAACGAGTTAATACACGTGAAGAGAAGTAACTTCTATCATACTCAACCACTTCCGCTTGAATCGACGCTGAATTGAGGTGCTTGACCCCATCAGTGATAACATTTTTACCAATTTGACCAACCGCTAAAGGCCAACATAACGCTAACGAAATTGCACCGCCAACTGCGGCTATTTTTCTTAATTCTTTCATGGATTGTCTTCTAACCTTCTGAGTTTATGAATCCAGTCTATCCTATGTTTTCAAATGAGAAAACATTGAGTTACGTCACTGTATTGTTTTATTGCTGTTTTCAGAGACTATTTTTAATACTTAGCTCTCAATCAATAATTTCGTTTATTGCTACATTGCCAGTATATATTTGTAAAATTATTGCTGTGTTAATTATGTGGGGTATAGAGTGAACCGTTATGCTGTTTTATGTTTAGACAATAACCCTATCAGCATCGAACAGATTCGTTCGGAGCTGGCCTCATTTGCTCATCGCTTCGATATCCACACCGCAGATACCATCGAAGAAGCAGAGCAGACCCTCACCTACCTTAAAGAACAACAGCAATCGGTCGCACTGGTCATTGCAAGCCACCATACTCAGTTCAATGGCGTTGATTTTCTCATTCAACTGGATAGATCAACTCATACACAGCAAGCTCGTAAGGTTCTAGTCAGTTGCAGTAGTGACATTCAAGCGATTCTATCTGCGGTCAATGAAGGACGATTGGATCACTGCCTCACTAAACCACTACAAGATAAGGTGCTTTACAAAACCGCCCAAAAAGAGCTAACAACGTTTATTTTGTCACACGAAAAAGAGGATTTACTTCACTATAGCCAAGTCTTAGACCAGCAGAAGATATTAAGGGCTCACATTGAAAACAAAATGCAATCTTATCGTGCGGGGTTCATTCATGATTTTCATAATTTATCCGATAGTGAGTTAGCCGAACAGGTTATTGGTGCATTAGGTCTATTTTTCGAACAACAAGATGAACACCATGCATGCCGAACTTATTCTCCCGATCACCTGCTGACAAAAGAAGGTGAAGAGAACCGATTCCTGTGGTTTATCACTGAAGGCGAAGTGGCACTATATAAGAAAGATGACTTAGGCGTGCAGCGCGAGGTAGTTCGACACTCAAAAGGCAACCTTGTCGGTGGTATGTCTTTTGTTACTGGCGAAAACTCATTTTCTACAGCTATTACGCTGACAAAAACTCAAGTGATTAAACTCGAACGTGATGTATTCGCTCAAGTGATGCACTCCGACAGTAGTTTGTTACCATTATTTACTAATCTACTACTTAGGCATTTCAACCGTAGGCTTCAACGCAGCATCAACACCAAATTAGAGTTGCAAAAAACACTGGAATCGTTGGAGTCCGCTCATCAACAATTAATAGAACGTGAAAAAATGGCCATGCTTGGTCAGCTTGTTGCTGGGGTTGCCCACGAATTAAATAACCCTGTCGCAGCGATTTTGCGAGGAGCGGAGACGTTAGCGAAGAATATTGATGAGTTAGTTAAATTAGAATCAAGCCAAGATATACACATCAAAGGCGCCGAAGTGCTCAATCAAGCGATGCTGTCACACCCCATGTCCACTTCCCAAGTCAGAGAACAAGCTAAGCAGATACAGGAACGAGTGGGCGATCGTCTTATTGCCAAAAAATTAGTCCAGCTGAAATTAGATCAAGACGAAGACTTCGTGCAATCTTTGAGCAACAAAAATGCCCAGAGTATTAGTTCCCTTAACCAACTAGAAAAGTACCACCTTACGGGTTCAACGTTACGCTCTGTTCATGTCTGTGCTCAACGTATTGCGGATATGGTCAAGAGTTTGAAGGGCTACGCACGACCTGATGATGAAACCAACCATACCGTTGATATCCATGAAGGTATAGAAGACACTTTAGTGATATTCGAAAACCGCCTCAAAATGCATACCCTTATAAAAGAGTATCAAGATATCGCTCCGGTTTTTTGCCAACCCATCGCTTTACAGCAGGTATGGACGAATTTAATCTCGAATGCGATCGATGCATTCCCCGAGAATGGCATACTTGAGATATCAACTGAGCAGTGCGTCAGAAATGGGAACCACTACGTTACTGTCAACTTTAAAGATAACGGCAGTGGGATCCCTGAAGAGCAGAAGAGAAAAATTTTTGAATTAAACTACACGACAAAAAAAGAAGGAAACTTTGGGCTCGGTATTGGTTTATCCGTCTGCCAACAAATTCTCACGGCGCACAAAGGGTGGATCGAAGTCGATTCCGTTCCTAATCAGTACACTCATATGAAAGTTTGGTTACCAGTCGATCAACGGCTCATCGCCAGTAATAATCCATCGAAATCAGAGCAAGGAGTAAGCCATGAATAAATATCTTATTTTATGTGTCGATGATGAAAGAGAAGTTCTAGACAGTGTGTTACAAGATCTTGCTCCATTCGAAGATAGCTTTGTTGTGGAAGGTGCTGAATCTGTTTCTGAAGCTCGTAATGTTATCCAAGAAATGTCCGATGAAGGTATTAAGCTTGCCCTTATTTTGTGTGACCACATCATGCCAGAGCAGACAGGCATCAGCTTCTTGATCGAGCTGAACCAAAATAAGCAGACCAAAAATGCACGTAAAATTTTACTCACTGGGCAAGCTGGTCTCGAAGATACGATTGAAGCGGTTAACCACTCATGCTTAGACTTCTATATCGCCAAACCATGGTACGGAGATAAACTTCGAGAAACATTAACCGAACAGTTAACTGATTACATGATCAAGCATGATGATAATTTAATGTCTTGGGCATCGGCTTTAAACACTGAAAAGATATTTAATGCCATTGCTGAAAATCGCATTAACTTTGGAGAATAGTGACATTATCAGGGTAAGTGGCACTTTATTTGCTAGTTTTTTGAGTAAACGACAAAACAATGACATTTTTTATGATGACCTTTTCTTTTTATGCATTAAAATGTCAGGTAATAATTTGACGATTTAGAGATTAGCTTTAAATCAAAGATTTAACTCGATAAAGGTTTACCGTTATTATGCGCAAAACATTACTTGCAGCAGCATTGTTGCTGGCATCAAACCACGCTCTTGCACAAGAAGATCCAAACCAATCAATGAGCAACTTTAGCTATGATTACTTAGAAGCTCGTATTGGCGCAAGCCCTGTTACATTCGGTGCCGCTATGAGTAAATCTGTGCACCCAAATGCTCACGTTATTGGCCGTATCGACTCTGAATTTGACGGTGACTTTGATTCCGCTGTTGGCTTCGGCTTTCATGCTCCAATCAACAATTGGGCTGATATGACCGGCTCTATGTTAATGCGCGTTGCACAGCCAAGTGATAAAAGCAGTGCAGATGTTGGCATGGAGTTAAACCTAGGAGTGCGTCAATGGCTTGGTCCACAACTTGAAGTTGGTGGCGGTGGCGGTTACGTATCTATTGATGATAACGATGATTGGATTGCTTCAGCTTACGTTAGATTCCATTCAACAGAATTGTTCTCTGTTGGCGCAGAAGCTCGAATTAATGATTTCTACGGCGACCAAGCGATGTTCACAACACGCTTTAAGTTTTAAATAACGACAAGGTTTTAAATAACGACAAGCTTTACATCGTTATTGATTTAAACAGCGTGTTTGCTATATACAATTGTTATAAAAAAACCGAGGCAGTGTCCTCGGTTTTTTTTCGTCGATTTTTTGTCTACTGATCTTATTCGCAAAACTCTAATAACTGGCGTTTTCTTGGCTCTTGAATCAACTTCCAATGAATTCCGTCAATGGCCCCTGCAAATTTCCATAGCAATTTGATATCAACATCATTCCCATACGCTTTTTTAACTTTACGAAAGACGTCAGAAGCACCCAATTCCATAAATGTAGAAACATCATCGACACCGGCCTTTTTCACCATTCTTTCAAGGGTTAATTGCATGTTAGGGAGATCTCGAAGACGACGGCTCGCGGATGATTTTTGGTAATTTCTTTGCCTAACGGAGTAATTAATAGACTCTTCAACGATTGAATGTAGCTCACGATGATCCGCTGTAAATAAGTCAGTAATGTCATAATAGTTTACTGTTGCGGTCGTCTGTTTTTTAACATGGCGATACTTCTCGCAACCTAGCACTTTCAGTTTTTCGTCTAGTTCATGGCCACCACGGATAAAGATAGAGTCATTACTGATGAGTGCATACATCGCCTCATCCATAAAGAGGCCGATACCACCAAACATAGAACGTTTTTGGGAAGTACCAAACTGCTCTACATAATTATAAAAATTGTGCCCTGTCATATCTATTGATCCTTAATCTGAATTACCCCGATTAGTTATGATCACCAGATAGCAGCTTGTAATTTTCGCGAAAAATTTTATAAATCAATTAGTTGTATAATAATTATTATTTAGCATAGATGCTATTATGGGTACCAATGATACTTAACAAAACAAATTAAGTCTGGTCACAGCTCACATCAAACAAATCTCAACGGCCTAAAAATGTGACAAAATGCACATTACAAATCAAATCAATGCAGCATTTCTCTAACATAATACAAAAAAAACAACATCCCATTTATTGACACAATACTTAATTTGCTTCTCATTCTATTGCGTTAAACCAAACGTTAAAGGTACACTGTATTCATATAAAGCCTTCGGTACTTTTCTCTATGGAACACCTCTCTTTTTACTGGTTACCGCACAATGAATCACAGCTTCTTAAAGGACTAGAAACTGAATTTGCTCAGCTTGTCGAGCAATCTATCAGTTCAGGAAAGATTTCTCTTCCTCCAATCCCAGATGTGGTCTTAAAGATCCAACAATTATGTACTTTTGAAGCGACAGGTATTTCAGACATTGCAGAGTGCTTGCTGGAAGATCCAGGGTTAACTGCGGTTGTAATTCGTATCGCTAATTCTGTTGTTTTTAACCGTCGTAATATCACTTGCCATGACTTGATGACTGCGGTATCTCGACTAGGCATCTTACGAGTAAGAGATATCGTTACCGCCCAAGCGATTGAACAGCTCAAACATAGCGTCAATCTCATCAACGAATGCAGCGCGATTCTATCTCAAAGTGCTCATGTTTCTCGCGAACTCGGGGCAACGATGGTACTAGTAACCAACGAATTCAAACGCCGAGCTCCTGATCAACATTCGAATTTAGAACACGAGAAAGCACTACTGGTTGGGCTTCTTGCGGATATTGGCCTATTTTGCTTGGTTAATGAGTACCATCACTATTTAGAAAATGGCAATTATTTGGATCAAGACCTTGCGATGCAGATCTTCCAAAGTCGATGTGCTATTACTAGCAAACAGGTGCTAAAACGTTGGGGCTTCGACGTTGATTTTATTGAAGTCGCATCAAATGAACCTTCTTCTGCCGAGCACTCCAATGTCTCTTACCTCGATATCGCTCGAATATCTAATCATTTATTGATGTTTAGAAGTGAAGATGAAAATATTGATGAACATGAAGTTGAATTCGATCTCGTTGGGGCTGAAATACTTTATGAATTAAGCAATTTAAGCGAAGAAGTTTTCAGATCTAAGATTCAGGATGTAATCAACACAAGCGGCTTCTAAATAAACAACAAGGATGGTTAATCAACAATGTTTACAGGGATGATTTTCATTTTTGCCCCACTGGTGGTGGGGTATCTATTTTCCATATCAAAACAGTCAGTGTTAAATGTCATCAATAAAGCTACTTCATATTTAATATATGTCATTCTAGCTTTGATGGGATTAAGCCTTGCTGCACTTGATAATCTCAGTGAAAATTTACAAGTCATTTTACAGTTCACAGGAACTTTCTTTATCTGCTTAAGCGTATGTAACTTGGCAGGGCTTCCTCTGATCGATAAATTAATGCCTATCCAAACAGACCAATCCAATACTAAGTTGCCACTATCAAGTATGGCACTAGAATCACTTAAACTTATTCTTGTTGTCGGCAGCGGTCTCATCATAGGGTTATTGCTTCCAATCGATCTATCTTGGGTAGACACCGCGAGTGAGTGGATCTTGTTTATTTTACTGTTTTTTATTGGCATTCAATTAAGAAACAGTGGCTTAACTTTACGACAAATTCTGCTCAACAAACACGGAATGGTCATTGCTCTTGTGGTTGTCGGAACTTCGATGATTGGAGGTATCATCGCCTCATTCATTCTGGACATTCCAATGGCTCGTGGTTTAGCAATGGCATCCGGTTTTGGTTGGTATTCACTCGCAGGTATTTTAATGGGTGATGCTTTTGGCCCGGTTTATGGTGGGGCCTCCTTTATGATTGAACTACTTAGAGAACTTGTCTCTTTAGTACTTATACCTCTATTTATTCGTAGCGCACCATGTACCTCTATCGGCTATGCTGGGGCGACAGCGATGGACTTTACCTTACCCGTGATCCAAACAACTGGCGGCGTCAGGTGTGTTCCGATAGCCATCGTAAGTGGTTTTATTTTAAGTATTTTAGTCCCAATAATGATGTTGTTCTTTGTTTCACTTGCTAGCTAGATCGCATGAATTTGTATTCAGCTCTATTACAATACGCAAAAAATAATAATCAAAATAATTCAAAAGGAATCACTATGAAACGCTTTATTATCGGAATGCTTCTCGCCACCTCTTCAACCATGAGTCTAGCGTCTGATACTCAATGCTTAACTGGAAAATATGACGCTTATATTGATGCTTCACTAACTTGGTATCAAGACCTTGTCGATTTAACATCAGCTCAATATCCGGACCTAAATGAAGTTGGGGAATGGTTTTTAGAGGGGCGTAAACATCACTTTGAACTTAATCGAGCAGCCGTTCATTACTACCTTAAAAATGATTCGAGTAAAGTCGCGACTGAACAACCAATTGAAGCTTGGTTGCAATTAGAGCAGAAAGATATCAAAGAGTTAGCTTCTAAAGACAATGCGCTAGGCAAGATTGCGACTTCAACTTTCAATGACCGTCAATCAACTCCGCACGATAAAAACTATGAGTTAAGATCGGCTTTTGCTGACCTTCTTAGCCACCCAAAAAACATTGATAGTGCGTTAAACAAGTACAATCAAGCGATCAAAACCGTCGAAAATACAGTATGTAAATAGGCTATCATCCTCTTTGCCACATCATTTGCTGGAAAATTCGTTTTCATAATTAAGACGGGACATTGTTCCCGTTTTCGTTTAAATTATCTCGCTCGCGCTTTTAAATAATAGAAAAATAACTAGCTGCTATGGTATCGGAACAAAAAACTGTTGACGTAAATTTCGAAAGCTTACTTCGAATTTTCACTGTCCCAGAAGGACCTGATTCAACGTTAACTCAAATCGAAGAAAAACTTTCCCAAAATCTTAATCAATTCTTACGTGAACATATCGTCGCGGAAGAGAAGCCATTACTCGAAATCGAGAAAGATTTTTCTAATGCTCATATCCCAGAGCAACCTGAGTTTGTCTCTGAACATACTGAACACTTGCTAGATTCTCTCGTCGCGCATTCTGTACATACTGCATCACCAAGTTTTATTGGGCACATGACCTCTGCTCTGCCCTATTTCTTAATGCCGCTATCTAAGATCATGATTGCGCTAAACCAAAATTTGGTAAAAATCGAGACATCTAAAGCTTTCACTCCTCTTGAACGCCAAGTTCTAGGTATGCTTCATCGTCTTATCTATCAGCAAGATGATAAGTTTTATTCTCGATGGATGCACAGTTCGAATCACTCATTAGGTGCGTTTTGCTCTGGTGGCACCATTGCGAACATCACCGCTCTTTGGGTTGCACGTAACAATGCTTTACGAGCGGAAGGTTCATTCAAAGGTGTCGAAAAAGAGGGCTTATTCCGTGCAATGAAACACTATGGCTATGAAGGTTTAGCCATCTTAGTTTCAGAACGTGGTCACTACTCGCTTAAAAAAGCGGCCGATGTTCTTGGGATTGGCCAAGATAGTCTTATTGCGATCAAGACCGACCACCACAACCGAATTTGTCCACGAGCACTGGATGAAAAAATGAGCGAGCTAAAGGCTAATAAGATATTGCCATTTGCTGCCATTGGTGTTGCAGGCACAACAGAAACCGGGAATATTGATCCGTTGAAAGAAATGGCTGCTATATGTAGAAAACATGACTGCCATTTCCATGTTGATGCCGCTTGGGGTGGCGCAACGTTAATGTCGAATTCTCATCGTTCGCTGCTTGATGGCATCGAAGAGGCGGACTCAGTCACCATTGACGCTCACAAACAGCTTTATATTCCAATGGGTGCAGGAATGGTGCTGTTTAAAGATCCTGACGCAATGATGGCAATCGAACATCACGCTCAGTATATTCTTAGAAAAGGCTCTAAAGATTTAGGCAGCCATACTCTTGAAGGCTCACGTTCAGGTATGGCAATGCTTGTTTATGCCAGCATGCATATTATCGGGCGACCGGGTTACGAACTTTTAATTAATGAAAGTATTGAAAAAGCTCAATATTTCGCAGAGCTAATTCAACAGCAACAAGATTTTGAGTTAGTTTCTCAGCCTGAGCTGTGCTTACTGACCTACCGCTATCTTCCTCAAGACGTAAAACAAGCCTTGTTCATTGCGGATAAAGGAAGTAAGAAAAAGCTCAACAACTTGATCAATGAGCTAACCAAGTTCGTTCAGAAGAAGCAGCGTGAGACTGGAAAATCATTTGTGTCCAGAACTCAACTCAATCCTGAGCAATGGGATGAGCTTAATACCATCGTATTTAGAGTGGTATTGGCAAACCCATTAACCACCCACGACATTCTTCAATCGGTTCTTGTTGAACAGAGACAAATCGCCTCTTTAGCACCTAAATTAATGGCTAAAATTCAGCAATTAACGCAAGAAATCCTCGCTTAATAGTAATTTGAAATTACACCAAAATGAAAATTTATTTCGTTTTGGTGTAACAAATACATCAGCCTCGTGCTAGAAAAGCCTGTTTTTTTTCCACTTAGCCTCCAATTCTGTAGTTTTCCCAAAATATTGTTTGAGGCTTGTCATATTCTAGCCAATTGGTTTCGACTTTTGTTATAGGCTAAGCACAGTTACGTTTATACTATTTTTATGGTGCTGGTTTGCTCTTGTCATTAAATATTCACCTAGCTCTGCTAGTGGTGATAACTTCTGATTCAGAAGTAATGGCAAAAACCAGCAAGTTGTTCTCTACGCCCTCGTGAACACTATGAATACATTAGAAAAAATACAAAAAAATCTAGAAAATTTTAGCAAATCTGAGCGAAAAGTAGCTGAAGTTATCATGGCGTCGCCCCAAACAGCAATCCACTCTAGTATTGCGACACTAGCCAAAATGGCTGATGTCAGTGAACCTACAGTTAACCGCTTCTGTCGTCGTCTTGATACTAAAGGTTTCCCAGACTTTAAATTGCACCTTGCACAAAGCCTTGCGAATGGAACGCCTTATGTAAACCGTAACGTTGAAGAAGATGACGGTCCTGATGCTTACACGCATAAGATCTTTGAATCGACAATGGCGTGTTTAGATGTAGCGAAAAATAGCATCGACTCTATGCAGATAAATCGTGCTGTGGATTTGCTCACTCAAGCTAAACGAATTTCATTCTTTGGTCTTGGAGCTTCTTCTGCTGTTGCAAAAGATGCACAGAATAAGTTCATTCGCTTCAATATCCCAATCACTTGTTTTGAAGATATTGTCATGCAACGTATGAGCTGCATAAATTGCAGTGATAACGATGTGATTGTCCTTATCTCTCATACTGGTCGTACGAAAAGCCAAGTTGAAGTTGCGAATCTCGCTCGTGAAAACGGTGCAACTGTCATTGCTATCACAGCAAAAGATTCACCTCTTGATAAAGCGAGCTCACTGTCTATTTCACTTGATGTACCTGAAGATACTGACGTTTATATGCCAATGGCAAGCCGTGTAGTACAGATGACGGTCATTGATGTGCTAGCGACAGGTTTTACTCTTCGTCGTGGTTCTGGTTTTCGTGACAACTTAAAGCGAGTTAAAGATTCTCTTAAAGATTCTCGCTACGATAAGATGTCGCAATTTTAAGATTCCAATGACTAACACAAGCGAGTCTCAACATATTAGCATGTTCAATAATATGTCGAGACTCACTTTTTTATCTTTGCACTGTACGCCTACAATTTATCTATCTCCAAGCCGTTAGCCTCCACCTCCCTGATAGCACTATTTCTCAGCCTGCAATATAGAATCAATCACTTTCACATTTGCTTGCGTGGCTGAGTCTTGCGTTTCACAAACACACACCGATCCACAAACTTGATTTAAAATGTGTATTAGCCTCTCTTCATTTAAAGGTAATGGGTTTCCTTTAATCGCAACCGACTGTAATGCGTCTTGCGCGACTTGTTCAAAAGAGGTACTGCAGACACCGAATTCGGAAAGGTGAGGCAGTGCTAATTTATCCAGTACCATTTGCACCCAAAGCACACTGTCCTCAATATGAGCGTTGGTTCGCCCAGTGACTATCTGTGCGATCCTTTTATATCGATTTAAGATATCACTACGCCCTGCCGCTTTTGCCTCATTGATATTTTCACTCATGACAAATGGAGCCAAACGCCCACTGATCACGCTATGTGGTGCATTAAGCTTTCCACCAAGAGCGGAGGCTAACCCATGAGCAGCGCCAAGTTTTGCATTGGTAATTGCCATACCTCCTAGCATTGCTGCAAAAGAGAGGTCAGCTCGAGCTTTATGATCATCTTGTTTGCAGGCCGCAATAATCGACGGGCTTAATCGACGAAGTCCCTCTTCACACACCATGTCGGTGAGCGGGTTTGGGTCCCCGCATACATACGCCTCCATCAGATGAGTAAATGCATCCATTGCGCCTCTTCCTGAGGTGTACGCATCAGTTCCATATGTAAGCGTAGGATCAACAATAGCGACATCAGCCAACATATCAGGGCTGCGCAGACTCACTTTCACTCGATCTTGACCTGACTTCAATACTGCATTTTTTGTCACTTCAGACCCTGAGCTTGCTGTGGTGGGGATGGCAATAAGCGGAATTGGCTTCGTTTTTAATGGTACATTTCGCCCAACGACTTCTACGTAATCATAAACATCCCCTTGATTTGGAATAACAGCCGCCAACGCCTTACCCATATCAATCACACTACCGCCTCCGATAGCGACCACCATATCGGGGTGAAATTTTCGCCCCGATACCGCCGTTTCCTCAACCATTGTAATATTGGGTTCACCATTGATGGCGACATGTTGATAACGCATTGATTGATTTTTAAGGTATTGGATTATGGGGGAGGACCGCTCAGGATCTTGACCCGTGACGAGTAAAACACTGTAGCCAAATTGATTCAGTATCGATAGCGAGGACTGTAACGCCCCCTCACCAAAAATTATCCGAGTTGACGTCATAAATTGAAACATGCGATATCCTTATGCTTACCTAATTACGTCGTTGATAGACAATTTAGGCTCAAATTCGATTCGATGGACTCAGTACAGATTGCGCTTTAAATACGCATAAATATTTGATTTGGTGCAATTTGCAGATAAGAATCCCGATGCATTGCCTGTTTTTTGCACCGTATCACAATTGAGATGAGACGTTTCAAGTCAAGCTCACGATTTCTGTAACCACCGTTTTGCTCACGAAATCACCTGATAGGTTTTACCTATTGAAACAACAGGTAAATCTGTCTTTATTTCCTTTGACTATTGAGGCATAGTTGCTTTCAAGAAAATAAAGGAGAGAGTTATGTTTGTTGTTATCTTTGGTCGCCCTGCTTGTCCATTCTGTGTTCGTGCAAAAGAGCATGCTGAAACGTTAAAAGCGAAACGTGATGATTTCAACTATCGCTATGTTGATATCCATGCCGAAGGCATCAGCAAAGCTGATCTTGAAAAAACAGTTGGTAAGCCAGTTGAAACTGTTCCTCAAATCTTTGTAGATCAAGACCATATCGGTGGTTGTACAGAATTTGAAGCATACGCTAAAGAGCACCTTGGTCTATTTGACGAGTAATCGCTCAACCACAGTATCTAAAATAACCCGCTATTGATAGGCGGGTTTTTTATATCCACTGTTTTCGTTATGTTATGTCAGCTAATAGCAAAAGATAAAAAATATCACTTATCATTTTTTTATTATTCGCTACAATCCCCCACTCTTAAATACCTTTTATAAATAAAGTTAAACTGAGCTAACGCTGTGAATATAGACGTAGTACTACTACTAGAGCAAAACCCCATCCTTTTAATTTTTGTTGTCCTTGCTATTGGCCTTGCCTTTGGAAAAATCCGCTTTGGAAGTTTGCAATTAGGAAACTCGATTGGCGTGCTAATCACTTCACTTGTTATGGGCCACCTCGGTTTCTCATTTAACTCGGAAGCTCTCACTATCGGCTTCATGCTCTTCATCTATTGCGTTGGTATTGAAGCTGGCCCCAACTTCTTCGGCATTTTTTTTCGCGATGGCAAGCATTACCTTATTCTCAGCCTCGTGGTGTTAGTCTCCGCTGTCTCTTTGACCTACTTCTGTAGCCATTATTTGGGGCTTGATTTCGGTTTAGCTGCCGGGATGATGGCAGGTGCACTGACCGCAACACCCGTTTTAGTAGGTGCTCAGGATGCATTAAATTCCGGACTGGCGAATATTCCGCGAAATATGGATATCGGACTGATACTTGAGAGTATTTCAGTCGGTTACGCTATGGCGTATTTGGTTGGCTTAATCAGCATGATAATGTTTGCTAAGTTGCTGCCTAAGCTTCAAAAAGAGAATTTGCACGATTCAGCTCAACAGATCGCAAAAGAGCGCGGTCTTGGAGGCGGAAGTCAGCGTAAGGTCTACTTACCTATTATTCGAGCCTATCGCGTTGGGCAAGAGCTGATTGACTGGACTGATGGCAAAAACCTACGTGAGCTTGGTATCTACCGACAAACAGGTTGTTACATTGAACGAATTCGTCGTAATGGCATTCTTGCCCATCCTGATGGGGATGCTATTTTACAAGAAGGTGATGAAATAGCATTAGTGGGTTTTCCAGATAGTCATGCTCGCCTAGATCCTAGTTTCAGAAACGGCAAGGAAGTTTTCGATCGAAATTTACTCGATTTGCGCGTGGTTGAAGAAGAGATCGTAGTTAAAAGTGACAGTATCGCAGGTAAGCGCCTTTCGGATCTCAACCTGTCAGAATATGGGTGTTTTCTAAACCTTGTAACGCGAGCTCAAATCGAAATGCCGATGGATTTGGACATCGTTCTCGCTAAAGGTGATGTCCTGCAAATTAGTGGTGAAAAGAGCCGAGTTCACGGTCTAGCGGAAAAAATTGGTTTCATTTCTATACATAGCCAAATGGCTGATTTACTTGCATTCTGTAGCTTCTTTATTTTAGGCCTACTCTTCGGGTTAGTCACAATGACCTTTGGGCAGGTCTCGTTCAGCTTAGGTAACGCAGTAGGGTTATTACTTGCCGGTATTACCCTTGGATTCTTAAGAGCCAATCACCCTACTTTTGGTTATGTCCCGCAAGGTGCATTGAACATGGTTAAAGACCTTGGCTTAATGTTCTTTATGGTGGGGATCGGTTTAAGTGCTGGTGGGAATATGTTCGAGCATTTAACCCAAGTTGGACCTCAAGTTATTGGCTTATCACTCATCGTGAGTGTGGTTCCCGTGATGCTCGCGTATTTAGTCGGGGCGTATGTTTTAAAAATGAACAGAGCCATGTTGTTCGGTGCCATTATTGGAGCAAGAACGTGTGCGCCAGCAATGGATGTCGTTAATGAGTACGCAAAATCGACCATTCCGGCATTGGGCTACGCAGGCACTTATGCTATCGCCAATATATTGATGACTTTAGCAGGAACGTTCTTAATTATTCTTAGCTAAAAGTCAAAACGGTAAGATAACAAAAAGGCGCTCAATGAGCGCCTTTTCTATTACCAGTAATTTCTGATTAATCGACTTAAATATCAATCACATCAAAATCGATGGCTGTAGCTACGTCAGCGTCGTAATCAACACCGTCTACACCGAAACCAAACAGTTTCAAGAACTCTTCTTTATACTCAACGTAATCCGTTAGTTCTTTTAGGTTTTCAGACGTTACTTGTGGCCAAAGGTTACGACAATGCTGTTGGATGTCTTCACGCAGTTCCCAGTCATCTAGGCGTAAACGGTTTTTATCGTCCACTTCTGCAACGCTGCCATCTTCTTTATACAGACGTTGGCTAAACATACGGAAGATCTGTTCCATACAGCCTTCATGTACGCCTTCTTCGCGCATCTTCTTGAATACCATCGCAATGTATAACGGCATAACAGGAATCGCAGAGCTTGCCTGAGTCACAACAGATTTAAGTACTGCAACATTCGCGGTACCACCTGTTGAGCTAAGCTTCTCATTTAATGCCGTTGCAGCGCGATCTAAATCCATCTTCGCTTTACCTAACGCGCCATCCCAGTAGATAGGCCATGTTAGCTCTGTTCCGATGTAGCTGTAAGCAACCGTTTTGCAGCCTTCAGCAAGCACGCCTGCATCAGAAAGCGCATTCATCCAAAGTTCCCAATCTTCACCGCCCATTACCGTCACAGTGTCTTTGATCTCTTCTTCAGTTGCAGGCTCAACGCTCGCTTCAATGATTTGATCTTTATTGGTATCAACCGCTGTAGCCGTATATGTCTCACCGATAGGCTTCAGAGATGAACGAATCAACTCACCAGAATCAGGGAGCTTACGAACAGGAGACGCTAATGAGTAAACCACCATATCGATTTGACCTAAGTCTTCTTTGATTAAATCGATTGTTTTTTGTTTAGCTTCATTTGAGAATGCATCGCCATTTAAGCTTTTAGCGTACAAGCCTTCTTCATGTGCACACTTTTCAAAAGCAGCTGAGTTGTAGTAACCCGCCGTACCAGGTTTTTTCTCAGTACCCGCTTTTTCAAAGAAAACACCAATCGTTGATGCCCCGCCACCGAATGCCGCTGCAATACGAGAAGATAGACCGTAGCCACTTGATGAACCCACAACAAGTACACGCTTAGGTGCATTTTTGATTGGGCCTTGCGCCTTAGTATAAGCAATTTGTTCTTTTACGTTCGCTTCACAACCCACTGGGTGCGTTGTAGTACAGATAAATCCACGAATTCTAGGTTTGATGATCATATTCAACTTCCTTAAAAAATCCTTGGTAGGATAAAAGTTTCGCTCTCAAATGGCATCTAATTTCTTCAAAAAGACCCTTAAAATGTAAGTGGTTGGAGCACTACCGGCCACTTTTGTTCCCAAAAATATGAAAAAGACGGAAATAGCGTCATAAACAGGATCATTATATTTTGATAAGAGCATAAAAAATACCAACCAGCGTATCTCTGATTGGTATTGATATCTTTCAAGTATACATCAATAAGTCGAGTAAATTTACAGCCCGTTAAGCGCCTCAAACAGCTGTTCGACCTCTTCTATTGTGTTGTAATGCATGAAGCCGATTCTTACGACACCACCACTCTCCTCTAAGCCAAGTTGCCTAATCAGCCCCAGCGCATAAAAGTGGCCATTCCAGACGCAGATGTTGTGTTCACCTAAACTTTTAGCGACAAATTCGGGATGATGATGTTTGAATGTAAGAGCAAAGGTTGGAGTACGAAGGTTCGAATCAGCTTCATCACGCCCATGTAGAGCGACCTTATCACCAAGTGTACTCAAACGTTTTAAGAAGTATTCACTGAGCGCTTGTTCATGCTGATTATATTGACTGAAACTCTGTTCAAGCTTCTTCCTCAATGAGCTACCTTTCTCGCCCCATTGTGACAAATACTCCACCGCTTGGATCACGCCAGCTAAGCCTTCAAAGCTTTGAGTGCCAGTTTCGAACCGACCAGCGCCTAAATTCGTTGCAGGTTCAACTTTGTAAGGTTGAATGGTTTGCAGCCATTGAGGTGCAATATATGCAATACCAACATGTGGGCCGAAGAACTTATAAGCCGAACAGGCTAGAAAGTCACAGCCTAAATCTTGAACATCAATCAGATGATGCGGCGCGTAATGAACAGCATCAACATACACTTTCGCGCCAACAGAGTGAGCCTGTTCGATCACTGTTTTTACATCGACAATTGAACCTGTGGTATTCGATGCGAATGTTACCGCCACCAGCTTAGTTTTCTCACTAAGCAGAGAGGCAAAGTGATCCATATCCAACGAGCAATTACTTTCATCGACTTTAACCTGATGTACTACAACGCCTTTATCTTCAGCCGCTTGCTGCCAACTTGAAACATTTGAATAGTGATCTAATGCTGTGACGATGATTTCCTCTCCAGCCTTCCAATCTCGGCTTATTGCTCGACTCAATTGAAAGGTCAACGACGTCATGTTCGCCCCAAACACCATATTATCGGGAGTTTCTGCATTCACTAGAGCTTGAACTGACTCTCTTACCTGTGTCATCAGATTTGTCGTGTGTTGACTCGAAAAAAAATGCCCGCCTAGATTGGAGTTATAGAAACCGAGATAGCTTGTCATCGAATCCAAGACAGATTGCGGCACTTGAGAACCTCCAGGGCCATCCAAGAATATTACGGGCTTTCCATTATATTGCTGAGATAACGCACTAAACTGTTCACGAACAGAATTAAGATTGAAGCTCATTACGCGCATCCTTTGCTGTCAGAACAAAAACATCCATATGCCCTTTTTCTTCATTCTCGACGGGACATATCGGTTGAGCGTTATGCCACAGCTTGCTATCGGCTAGCATTGCTACTTCACCATTCTCAAGAATTTTTCTGAAAAATGGTGCTTCATTGCTATTGTTGTACAGCATAATCTCACCACCAATGATGTTACTACGATCAATACCGATTAATGCAAGGTGATCAAAACCATCTTGGTGAACCCCTTCCGGCGCAACTTGTGTCTCATCGTATATTGCTGCGATTCGAATTTGATGAATTTCAATTTCTTGCCCGTTAGGTAACTTGTTGCTATCAACAAACAGTTGGCACATCTCCTTCATGCCATCACTATCGAGAATGCCCTGCTCAATGGAT
Source organism: Vibrio sp. 03-59-1 (assembly GCF_013114135.1). Classification (NCBI taxonomy): domain Bacteria; kingdom Pseudomonadati; phylum Pseudomonadota; class Gammaproteobacteria; order Vibrionales; family Vibrionaceae; genus Vibrio; species Vibrio sp. 03-59-1. The sequence continues at coordinate 94,297 of NZ_VTYA01000007.1, read as the reverse complement.
TCAAATTGACGGACAATATCACCTTGAAAATGGTTAATATCATCAGTTTGTACAAACCCTGGGTTATCCAACTCTGTCACGGTTCCATCTTGCAGACATATAACTGAATAACGACGTAATCGATATTTACCATCCGCATGTTCTGTTGATGGTAGTTGGTTAAATGAAGGGGATAACTGTTCTAAAGCATGACGGGATAAACTAGTGATATGTAGGGTACTCTCGTGGTTATGTAACATCATCGACTCCTTGATAAAGAAACATTAACAATCAATAAATTTAACATTTAGTTCACACAAAGAATACGCACAAATATGGCAAACACAAGGCATCGCCATCAATAATCCCATAAAATAGACATAAACAACACTAAACACCAACAAGTTGACAATTAGAAGTTAAACACTCCGATATTTGAATTGTGGATAGTTAAAAAGCAGATGAGTTCACTGCGGTCACACTAAAATATTGAAATTATTGAAAATTGTATTTATATCGTCTCATCACTTTACTTAAGATGTAAGAATCTCGCGAAATTTTAGCGGGGAGTAAATGCGATATTATCAGAGTAAAAAAGTGCCCGAATTCAGATAAAGCAGTGTGTTTGACTCTACGATGTTATACCGGCATTCAGTTCAAATATAAATCCAACTCCGAACATTTTTGTGTACAGCCCTTAACAATCAAAGGGCCGTCATCGTAAAAGCTCAAGTCAAAATGTGATTCAATAGATCAAATGGCAGACCAATGGTTATCCCATTGCACGCCAGAGTATTTGGAAGTGGATTGCTGCTTATTGCGAGTAACAACCGAGCCCGAGCCAGAGCTCACCTTAAATATGCCATTAGCTTCAATCACACCGGATGCATCAGGAAGTGCCGCTAATTCGATCAATGCGCCACTCTCTTTCGACCATATCCCATAACAGTTGCCACGAGGCGATGTCGCCAGAATCAATTCATCACTTGCTGCAATGCTTGCAATATAGTGATTGAATCGTGCCCACTGTTCTGGTTCTGCTTGTAGCTGAACCATATCGCCACCGCGACGGTGCATCGCCAGTAAAGAGGGATACTCATCAGGTTCACCACGGTACTGCTGACCGCAAAGCACGGTATCACTTCCGTCATGTGCTAAGTGTCGAATGCTTAAGTGGCGGTCATCAAGAGAAACTTGATCGAGTAACTTTCCTTCTGCGGATACATAACTCAAACTAGGCGACATAGCGTCGAGATTCAATGCTTTTCGTCCATCGGTATGAACGCCACCTACCCCAATCGCGAGTGTATCATCTGGCATTGCGATCACTTCATGGGGCCCCAATCCAAAACCGGAAAACTCTTCCACTTTCTTATAGCCATCTTGAACACGGTATACACCAATGCTCCCACGGCTAGTACCACGTTCACCTTCGGTTGCATACAAGTACATACCATCATTACTGAAAACACCATGACCATAATAATGGCGATTTTTATCCGCTGGCCGCAGCAAGATCTGCTCACCAGATAAATAATCGAACACCATTAAATATGAGCCCGGACGCCTAGCAAAAACAGCAGCGTGATATTTATACTGATGCTCACCATGTTGGCTATTGATAGCAACGCCATGACCACGCTCAGGTATTGGTAATGAGTGAATTTCAGCGCCAGATTCATCAGCGACAACAGCACGATACTGCTTTTTTGCACTCAAGGAGCAACCTATCAATGCCGGAGAAGCATTGACGTTGGCTGATTGCGCTGCACATCCATAGGGCAATACAGGAACCATCGCCCCATACATAGCCGCTTTCAATAGCGTTCTTCGATTTAAATCAGTCACCATCGGTCGCGTTAAATCCTATCACTACGCCAAGTTCAATTGCCACTTCTTCATGGATCAAATACTTAAGCTGTTCTAATTTATTGTATTGTGCAAGTACGTTTTGGTACCCACTCTTAGTTTGTAGCATATTGAATAAGCTGTCTTGCTCTGGCCAAGTGTCGATGGCCATATCAAACTGTAAAGTGATTCGATCAGCAAGTTCGCCTTTATCTCTTGCACGCAAGATCGCATCCAATCCAGAACCATTGGCAAAATAAATAGCCTGCATCGCTTTCAGATTCTCCTTCAGATTGGATAACGATGAAGCAGAACGCCACGACTCAGAAAAGTAGGCTCGTGGATGGCCCATTTTTGCCAGTGGTCGACTCAACTTCTTCATACTGTATTCAAGCTGATTCGAAAGTAGGCTCACGTATTCCGAATTCCACTGTGCTTCATTCATCGAGGTCCAAGGGTTAATGAGCCATGCCTGTCGAATCTGTGAAGTACGATTCTGTAAATTCTGGCTAATTGCAGTCGCTGATGAGCATGTCTCACCTTTATTGGTAAGCAGAGGTGACTGAGCGTCATACAACATCCACTCAATAGCACCAAGACCTTGCACCGTCACGCTCTGGTTCGAGATCTCTTCAGCTGTCCATGATTTATCATATGACACCAACTGAGACATTTTTCGACCTGTCGTGTTCTTTTTGTCTGGCCAGAATTGAACATTCCAACTCTGCTCCAATGCTTTTACCGGGCCTCTCTCCTGTCCTTGTAAATGCATCCAAGCCGCCATCGATGCTTGCCAATATCTTTTTAAATCAGAAAGGTCGGCTCCATTAGAGCAGAATGACTTCATCGACTTATTTAACGATATTGCTTGTTCGTTCAGTTTCACAGCCGATTGAAACTGTACTTGGTACAAGCTGGAACTGATATGTTCAGTCGTGTCCATTTTGCTCACCACTGCTTGGTTTGATGAGTGTTTCGAGTCAGTACTCTGACATCCTAAAACCAATACAGTCGGAACAATTAAACTCATTATCCGAGATGTTTTTAACCACATATACTTATCCTTACAATGAGTTTAAGAAAACAATCAGCGCATCACGCTCTGCTTTGTCAAAACCGAGGACTTGCTGTTTTGCTGATTCCGCTTCTCCACCATGCCAAAGCACAGCTTCCAGAAGGTTTCTTGCTCGACCATCATGCAAAAACATCGTGTGCCCGTTGACTTCTTTTGTATAGCCAATGCCCCATAGCGGCGCTGTTCTCCACTCTTGGCCATTTGCTAAATACTCAGGACGATTATCTGCAAGCCCTTCACCCATATCATGCAGTAACATATCGGTATAAGGGTTAATTACTTGGTTTGAAATCGCGGGTAGACCCTCACGATTTGCCGTCTTGATATTGGTTTGGTGACAGCTTTGGCAACCAGATTGAGCAAAAAGAGCTTGCCCTTTCATTACGGTTTCGTCTTTCACGTTACGGCGAATAGGGACAGCAAGGTGCTGAGAGTAGAACTCTACAAAGTCTAGAATATTATCACTTACTTCAATATCGCCACCATTTGGCAATTCATCGCATAAGCTCTGTTTCGATGTACAGTTTTCATTTGGGAAAAGTGAACTCGTTAATCCAACATCACCATTAAAGGCGGCCGCGTTTTGCTGCATCAAATTCGGCTGTCCAGCTTTCCAACCAAAACGACCAAGCGCAAATTCTTCCGCTTGAACGTCCCATACACGGTTAGCTTTACCTGAAACGCCTTGTCCCGCTAGCTTCTGTTGTTCAGCAAACGCCAAAATAGTACTTTCAGGAATACTTTCAAGCAGACCAAGACCAATCATAGCTGGGGCGACGCGAGCAGAAAATTGAGTGTCTGGGTGCATCTCACCAAAGCCGAGATCATTAATGGTTAATGTGGGTTTACGTAAGGTGACAACGTAACCATCTTTAAACGTGACAGGGACATCGGTGTAATCAATTTGAATTGAACCTTCAGGTTTTATATTTGGTAAGGCAAAGTCTTGTAGTTGACCACCGTACGTTGGTTCTGGAATGACACCATCTTTGATATACGCTTTTTTTTGCTCTGCCGTCATGGCTGGAATGCTTAGTCTAACTAGCATAGAGACGGCATGAGTATCCCCTTTTTCAGGAGCGTGCCCTCGCCCATCTTTAATGTGGCAGTTCTGACAACCATTCGTATTGAATAGAGGACCTAACCCATCACGAGCATCGGTTGAAGCTGGTGCTTGCACCCACGGATTACGGAAAAAACTGTTACCAACGCTAAAATCAAGGCGTTTGCTCATTGGTAAATTTGCAGCAGGTAAAGAAAAGGCATTGCTCCCTTCTTTTTTCACACTGGTTTGCCCACCAGATTTAACATCACTTGCCTGTATTGAAAACGATGTGATCAAGGCAATAGCTGCTGAGAAAATATATGATTTCATAACTGTATTCTTATTGTGTAATTTAGCTTTCAAAAATGCCATCAAAGAGTGGTCATATTGCAGGCGGTTTCCGCTGTAATTGACATAAATATGATTATTATTTTAGAGATAGCAGAAAGGGCTCAAGAGAGCCCTTCTATATTATTATTTTATGCTTAGAATTCGTGATCGGCAGTATCTGGGTTTAAGCTGCTGATACCAATGACAGATGCCGCTCTTTCAATAGAACCAGTTTGTGCAACCAACGCCATGATTGTCTTATTAACCAAAGCATTACCTGCCGGGTTGTTAGCGGCAATCAGTTGATCGAAATGCTGATTGTTTTTCTCTGCTGAAGTCACCAATTGACCAACTTGTGCGCGAGCTAGATCGAACTGTTTCTGGATCTCTTTAGCCGCTTTTTTGTCTTTCTGAGCCACTAAATCGTAAAGGCTAGGTCCTGAAAGTAACTTGCCACTTTCACGTTTGTACAAACCTGTATAAACGTTATAGATCCCTTGCTCATTGTAGTAGTGAGAGTTATGAGTGTTATCAGAGAAACAGTCATGCTCATCTTCCGTTGAGTTTGCCTCTAATGCCACTTTCATACGCTCGCCGGCTAACTCACCTAATGAAAGTGACCCCATGCCGAACAGCATTTTACGCAAACCGTTATCAGCAGAACCTGCTAATAGCTCTTGGCGATAGTTACCTTTTTCACCGGCTTCCCACTGTTTTTCCATCCACTCAAGATCTTGGATCAAAAGTTCAGCAGCCGCTTTAAGATATTGACCACGTCGATCACAGTTGCCATTAGTACATTCGCTGCCTACAACGAAATCAGTGTATGCACGAGCGCCTGCACCAGCATTTGTACCGTTAAGATCTTGACCCCAAAGTAAGAATTCAATCGCATGGTATCCAGAGGCTACATTCGCTTCAGAGCCACCAATTTCATTTAAATCTGCGATCAACTCAGGAGTGATGGTTGTTGCATCAATAACACTTGAACCAACTTTAAGAGTTTTGTTAGCTACGATATTTGCACTCGCACCTTCATTACCAAGCTCATACTGATAATCACTACCAACATAATCAATTAAACCTTCATCAAGAGGCCAAGCATTCAGTTGCCCTTCCCAGTCATCGACCACGGCGTTACCAAAACGGAATACTTCAGATTGTTGGTACGGTACGCGTGAATCTAACCAAGTTTGTTTTACTTTCTCAAAACTTGATGCTGAAGGTTGGGCTAAAAACCCATCAATTGCTGTCTCCAGAGTTTTCGCTGTAATAACAGAGTCTTCAAATACCGCGTGAGCAATATCTGCGTAATGCTCTACTACTTGATCTTTAGTTACTGCGGCAAATGTAGAGCCTGAAGCTAGAAGTAGTGACGATGCAATGGTTGTTGCCACTAAATGTTTAATAGTCATGAAAGCGTCCTTGTTGAGCTTAATCGTATTCTAAATTTTAATTATATTGATAGTGCAACTTATTATCATTTGCACTTAGGTTTGAGATAATACAAATTTACAATTTTTTTGCAAGACAAAAACAAAAAAACCTCACAATAGTGAGGCTTTATTCAAACTCAACAGAAAATCTAGGGAAGAGACTTTAAGGAAGGGCTACAACTTCAAGTTGTGTTTCCCATGAGAGACTTTCGCTTGTAAATAGCTTTCGTTGCCCGATTTAATATGAGCGAGCGTGTTAACGACTGATTCTATTTCAATACCAAAGTTCTTAAGATCATTGATTTTTTTAGGATTATTGGTAACTAAATGAATTTTATTAATACCCAATGCTGTTAACATTTGTGCGGCTTCAGTGAAGTCTCTAAGGTCATCACCAAATCCAAGATGATTGTTCGCCTCATAGGTATTCATCCCTTCAGTTTGAAGTTTGTATGCATCAATCTTGTTATATAGACCAATACCACGACCTTCTTGCCGTAAATAAAGAATGATGCCGCCTTGCTCACCCATCTTTTGGATCGTTTCTTCTAACTGCTCACCACAGTCACAACGGGATGAATGAAAAACATCGCCAGTCAAGCACTCTGAATGCATTCTAACTAACGGAATTGTGGGTAGCTGATCAACAGACTTGAAGACAACCGCTACATGTTCTTTATCCGTTTCTAATCCTTTAAAAGAGAGCATCTCTGCATCGATGTTACTCTTTGCTCCGACTTTCAACTCTATTCTGGCACGTACTTCCGCCATATTCTCACTCACTTGACTATTTGTTGTCTGCATTTTAGAAAAGGAATGCAGTGTATTCGCACTACGATTCTTCAACTATGGGGACTCACGCCTCATTTTTCAATGACCAAATCATAATTGTTATATTATAACATTTCAATCCACAGGCAATAAAAAGCCCCAATTTTATAATGATAAAATTGAGGCATTATACTAAAGTTTCTTATTTTCAATGTGTTATATTATCCACACATAACGAACACATTAGCAATTCAGTTGCTGTTTCTGCGATTTTTTCCACACCGCTAATTGAATCCAAACACTTTCCAGTTCAGAAAGCTCCTCTTGAGTGAGTAGAGAAACACTTGAGGTCGAGATTCCGGAATTATTGGCTTGCATAGAACGAAGATGCGCATAAAAGTCATTTTTTAATTGCGAGGTTATCGAGTCCATGTGCAAAGCCTTATATTCAATTAACGTTTGGTATAGTGCGAAGTGATATTATTTGATTAAATAATATCACTTCGTTTATATATTACACAATCATTAATTGAAAATGGAATAATAGTCACAAACTATTTTTTTTAACACTTTTGATCGCAAAGAGTAGAAATAAGATCAACAACAGCAGTGGAAAGATCCAAAGTAATAGATTTTTCGCATTAAATGCGGGCTTATACATAACCAAATCACCAAAACGATCCGTCATAAATTCTATTATTTCTTCTTCTGACTTACCCTCTTTTACCATGGTAAAGACTTTTAAGCGCAAATCTTTAGCTATTGGAGAGTTAGATTCGACAAGATTTTGGTTCTGACACTGTGGGCAACGCAATGACTTTGCGAGTAAAATGGCATGTTTCTGCTGTAAAGGCGTATCAAACTCAAACAATTCAACCTGTTGGCTGACTTCTTTACTTGCTCCGACAAACACCTCGTCAGTTGAGGCTTGAGCATGACAAGAGGCTAATACAACCATCATAAAAAAATATAGTATTCGCATAGTTTTTCTTCAACGATTCAGTAATTATTAAAGTAGCGTTTAAATTCTTGATTCCAAATATCACGGGTTAATGCTCCACTGTATTTCTTAATTATAATTCCATCCCTGTTAATTAAATAAGATTCAGGAGTACCAATAACGCCAAGATCCAACGCAAACTCTCCACGAGGATCAAATATGATCCTTCTGTAAGGATCACCCTCCTCCAAAAGCATATTATTTGCCAGTTTAAGATCATCCCTATAATTCAAACCAATGATATTAATATTCTCATCTTTCAATTCTTTGAGAAATTCATGCTCTGATTTACAAACGCCACACCAAGAGGCCCATACATTGAGCAATTGAACATTCTCTGTAAGAACATCAACCTTGGTGAGAACTTGCTGTGAATCTCTTAAGTCCGCTTGCATGAACTCAGGTAAAGGTTTATTAACCGAAACTGATTTACTACTCTGACTCTCAGATAACCCAATGGTCAGAGTGCCAATAAAAGCACACATCACGAGGAACAGTACGCCAATTTTTAGTTTGGTTTTATTTTGCAAAGCCAGCCCCTGTATTGGTTTTTTGTTGATTTTCGCGACTGCGTTTTGGTTGAACTAAAAGCAACACCACGCCTAAAATCGAAAGCAGCGCTCCTAGCCATATCCAGCGAACATACGCCTTGTATTGAATCCTTACAGCATAGGATTTGAGATCGACCTTCTCTCCAACCGTGACATAAATATCACCATGCCAGAACCATTTCATAGCCGGTTCACTCATATTCATTACGCGGACTTGATAATGGCGTCTCTCAGGTATAATGATATCTGTCCGGTTATTGCCGCTAATCTCTAACCATATCTTCTCTGATGTATAGTTTGGCCCAATATATAACTCAGTCTCTAAATGTTTGATCGTCCAGTCAGCGAATACCACTTCTGTTCCTGGTGCCATTCTGCGGTTAAGTTCATAAGAGTGTTCGCTATTCATCGCAGAACCTATACAAACAACAGCAACACCAATATGCGCCATATTAACCGCAATGCTCCGTAGTCGGCCCGATGTTGCCAGCGAAAATTTCAGCAAATACAGATGAGATAACACCACCCAAACTGCAATTATCCAGGTTAGTTGTACTAGCCAATCACTGTATTCAACTTGAACCTGGTAGAGCAATACACCAACAACGATAGAAGTAATAGCGGTAATGATAACGACTTGTTTTACGCTCTTACGCTGTTTGTAGTAAGAAATAAAAGGGCTGGCTCCCATCATAAATAGAGCAATGAGCGCTAGCGGAGAAAAAACGGTATTGAAGTAAGGAGCTCCTACCGAAATATTTCCTAATCCTAATAAGCTAAATAGCATGGGATAGAAGGTCCCAACGAGGACAACTATCATCGCAACAATAAGCAGGCTATTGGCCAGCAGTAACACAAAACTCTTACTCAGAAAGTGAGTGATAGGCTCGGATTTAATCTCGTCACCTCTAGTCAGCAGTAGACAAAATGATCCGAATAAAACAAGTGAAAGTATCAATAAGAGTGTCAATCCTTTTCCCGGATCAACGGCAAAAGCATGAACGGATGTCAGTACTCCAGATCGAACGATGAACGTGCCTAGAATGCTCAAACTGAAAGTGATAAAAGACAGCGAAAACGCCCATTTCATTAGCTGACGCTTATAACGAGCAACAGGCAAACAGTGCAATAGTGCTGTTGAAGTTAACCACGGCAATAAAGATGCATTTTCTACCGGATCCCAAAACCACCAACCACCCCAGCCTAGTTCGTAATAAGCCCACCAAGAGCCCAGAATAATGCCACCAGTTAGAAACACCCAAGCGCTCTGGCACCAAGGCTGACAATACTTAACCCAGTTGTACTCTATTTCCGGTGTTAATAAGGCGGCAACGGCAAATGCCAGTACCGTCGAAAGGCCAACATAGCCCAAGTAGAGCAATGGCGGATGGAATATTAACCCCACATCTTGGAGCATAGGATTTAAATCTCGCCCCTCTACAGGAATCACAGAACTCATCACAAATGGATTGGATGCGATAAGCGTAAACCACGCAAACACAGCAATTAAGCCATTCATCACCCAGAGAACATTGATCAAATATGCTCGCGGATAACGTCGGTTCAACGTAATTAAACCACTCCAGCACCCAAGAGTTAAAACCCAGAAAAGCAGGGAGCCTTCATGACCACCCCATACGGCCGCCAATTTGAAAAATATCGGTAATTCAGTATTAGAGTGCGCTGCAACATATGATATTGAAAAATCATCAATATAGAAGGCGAAGCCAAGCAGGACTATACTCACGATAGAAAACAGCGCAGATAGCTGAGTACAAGAGCGCACAGTAGAGAGTTCAATCGGCGAGTTTTGCTGTCTTTTCCAGCCAATAGCCACACAGATTATTGAACTCAAACAAGCGACTAGAACAAGAGAAAATAGACCTAACTCACCAATCATAAAACCTCAAAAAAAAGCCCCACCAAAATCAGTGGAGCTTATAGTTTACAAGCAATGACACTTTCAAACACTAGTGTTATCAATCAAAACTGATTTAAACAACTGTCATTTGACCTGCGTATAGAATGAAAGTACGTAACATCAATACGCCCACTAAACTCAGCGTTGTTACGACTAAAATAAAACCGCCACTATGACGAATTGACTTAGGCGTGACTGCATTAAGTAGAAGCGGTAGCAACATACCTGCGCCAATTACGCCCCACCAGAACCAAGATGCCCAAAAGCCTTCGCCAATCGCATTCATTGCCGAAATCTCAGCCTGTCCACCAGAGAAAATTAGTCCAGTGAAGAAGGTGACCAAAACGAACAACTCAAACATAACGACTGGACGTTCAAACCCGTGGATCCATGAAACACTTGGCCCATGCGGAGACTCTTTAAATACAAGAACGCCGAATAAGATACATGCCGCAGCACCAGAGGATAGGCTTGAAAACAAGAACAGTATTGGAAGTACTGGATTATTCAGCATTGGGTACGTTTGAAGTGCTGACAATAGGAAACCAGTATAAGCCGCTAGTAGTAGCGCAAGGAACCCAAGGAATAGCTCAATTGAATTCTCAAACTTAGTGAATTTCTCCAGTAAACCATCAACAAATGCAAAGCGACCTTGTAGGAAATCGACAATTTGTTTTTTAAAGATGATACCAATCCAAACAAACAATACCGCCATGTAGACTTGGAAGAGAATAACCCCCATAGACATCACAGATGTTGGATTAAAGAAGATCATTATTTTCCAAAACGAAAGTGGTTTTGTTAGATGGAAAATAAGAATCGTTAGGCCAGATATGATACCGAATGGTGCAAGGAAAGCCGTCGCTTTCAAAATACCATTTTCAGCTGGGTTTCCTTCAATTACCTTGCGTTTAAGGTAAATTGAGATCATTACAGCACCTGCTGACATACCAGCTAAGAACAAGTAGATAGCAATAATCCAATCCCACACGACTGTGCTAGATTGAAATGCGGTGTCCCATGCACTCATGATGAAATCTCCCCTTTCTGATGCGGTACTTTGAACAACTTAGGCTTAGTACCCAAATGAACCTTATCTCGATAAACCACTTCATTCTTCAATACTTGATTGATCTCACTTTCAGGATCGTTCAAGTCACCAAATGTCAGCGCCTTCGTCGGGCAAGACTCGACACATGCCGGTAATTTACCTTGAGCAAGATTTGTGTCACGACAGAAGTTACATTTATCTGCTGATTTGTTTTCAGGATGGAAGAAACGAACTTGGTAAGGACAAGCCGCTAAACAGTAGCCACAGCCGACACACTTATCGTGGTGCACATCGACGATGCCTGTTTTCTCATCTTTATAGGCTGCGCCTGTAGGGCAAACCATAACACAAGGAGCATTTTCACAATGTTGACAAGATTGGCGAGTGAAACGGTATTCAACATCAGGGAATTCGCCTTGAGGTTCACTGCGAATGATCTCTAATCGTGATACACCTTCAGGAACATTATTTACTTCACGACAAGCATCTGAACATGCCGTACAACCGATACAAGCAGTTTCATCGTGGATCATACCATAGCGTTTATTGCCATCTTCTTGAACGCTTGCCAATGTTTTACGGCTAGTAACAACAGCGGTACCCGCAACACCAGTAGTAACAATAACGGCACCAGCGCCTGCTAAGAAATTACGTCTAGAACAACTCATAACATCACTCCTCTTCTTTTAACTGGTTGAAGTCTGAGTGGCAATCCACGCATAGCTTAATTTTTTCTTTCTTGTCGAATGCCAATACTTTCGCTTTCTTAGCGTGAACATCGTGGCAATTAGAACAAGTTAAGTTTTTCGCGTGAACATCGTGTGTCCAACTGGACTCACGTAAATATTCTGGCTTATGACAATCGGTACATTGACTGTTCGCTTTTAAAATAGCGTCAGGTTCAAGGAATACCTTTTCAGAGCCAGGTTGCGATTGAGCGTTGGAGTACTTAATAACCTTCGGAGCACCTTCACGGTGATCAGGACTAATATTGCTATGACATTCCGTACAATTTACTTCGCGTCCAAGAATTTTATGCGCATCTTCGCCATGAGAACCAAAAAGAGTTTCTTTTGAATCTTTATGACATTGCACACATTTATAATCTTTATCACGAATGAGGCTGACTTCATGTCGTGTCGAGGCATTTTCAACCTGAACAGATGAAGAGTCGGCAACGGCATGGATGGAATAACCATAGAGACAGAATGCTAGAAGAGACTTCAACATTATGGCTATGGTCAATTTTATATTGCCCATTATATCCTTTCCTTATACCAGCGAAATTAAGCTCTCTACTTAATTATTCCGGTCAAATAAAATGTACCTTTAGAATGGTATATTGCCAAATCTAAATGATATCAATTCTTATTCTGGATAAGCCACAACGCTATAAGTAAATATAATAACTCTATAGTAGTAGAATATATATATACACCTCTCAAATTAGTGACCTATTTCACCTTATTAATATAATGGTCATATCTCTAACTATATGAACTATTTGAAGAAACAAGCTTAATAACTACCCCTTTAGGGTTATACGGAACCAGATGAGACATGGATCACTATTGATATTTGATCTAAGACAATTCTAGATATAGTTGCTAATAAATGTTTCAAGATATGTACTATTATTTCAACAACTCTCCAGTTCTTATTTGGAATATAGCCAGTTCACAACGCTTGTTATAAAAATCTAGAATACGGAGATATTATTTTGAAAAAGCACTGGATACGTAATTCGGCTGCAACCTTACTGATGGTAACCACCTCTTTAGTTGGTTTCGCCAGTTTTGCAGCGTCAGAAGAAAAAGAAATTGGTGACCCACGAAATACCCAATTTGAACAAAACCACCCAGACCAATACCAAACTTGGAAACAGACATCTGAAAGCGAAGAACTGGAAGATGCACTAAAAAGCGATCCAAATATGGTTATCATGTGGGCTGGATATGGTTTTGCAAAAGATTACAACAAAGCTCGTGGTCACTTTTACGCGATTGATGATGTACGTCAAACCCTAAGAACGGGTGGACCAACAGATGAAAAGACTGGTCCTATGCCGATGGCCTGCTGGAGCTGTAAAAGCCCTGATGTAGCTCGTTCAATTGAAGATCGTGGTGAAGATGGCTATTTTGAAGGTAAATGGGCTCGTCTAGGTAACGAAATCGTTAATCCTATCGGTTGTTCAGATTGCCACGATACGAAAAGTGAAGAGTTCAAGAATGGCGAGCCAGCATTAAAAATCACTCGTCCCTATGTTGAACGTGCTTTTGACACTATCGGAAAAAACTTTGATCACCAGTCTCGCTTAGATCAACAATCTTCAGTTTGTTCTCAATGTCACGTTGAATACTACTTTACTGGCCCAACGAAAGGTGTGAAATTCCCTTGGGACAAAGGTACTAAAGTTGAGCAAATGGAAGAGTACTACGACGGTATTGGCTTCAAAGACTGGACGCACAAAGTATCTAAAGCTCCAATGCTAAAAGCACAACACCCAGGCTTTGAAACATGGCGCGAAGGCATACACGGCAAAAATAAAGTTGCTTGTGTTGACTGTCATATGCCGAAAGTAACCAAAGAAGATGGCACAGTCTTTACTGATCATAAAGTGGGTAACCCATTCGATCGTTTTGATGACACGTGTGCACAATGTCATACTCAAAGCAAAGAACAAATGCAAAGTATTGTTGCGACTCGTAAAACTCAAGTGACAAACATGAAGCTAACCGCTGAAAAACAAATTGTGGCAGCACACTTTGAAGCGGGCGCAGCATGGGATGCTGGTGCAACAGAAGCAGAAATGAAGCCTATCCTACAAGATATTCGTCATGCACAATGGCGCTGGGACTACGCTATCGCTTCTCACGGTGTTCATATGCACGCTCCTGAAGTTGCACTTGAAGTACTAGGTACAGCAGTTGACCGTGCCGCTGATGCGCGTACTAAGCTAATTCGCTTACTTGCGAAGAAAGGTATTACTGAACCTGTTCAAATCCCTGATATCTCTACCAAAGCAAAAGCTCAAAAAGCGCTTGGTATGAATATGGATAAGATGAATGCTGATAAGAAGAAATTCTTAGAAACCATCGTTCCACAGTGGGAAGAGCAAGCAGAAAAACGTGAAGCGGGTTACGACTACAAATAAACCACTCACAACCTTTAAGCAATAAGCAATAAGCAATAAGCAATAAGCAATAAGCAATAAGCAATGTTGTTCCAAAAACCAGCTCTCGTGGCTGGTTTTTTATTACTATTTAGAAGAGAGTGAACTCAATTCGCTGATAAAGCTTAAAATCATTTCCATCCTTAATACTATTAAATCTAACCAAACATAAAGCTAACAGCAATTAGTTTGAGAACCATTCGCATCACTATTAATATCCACATCAGAATCATGAGGCATTCGATTATGGCAATTTCAACCCATAATCCTTGGACTTTATTCACCTTTTGGACAGCGAGTATTTCCTGCAATATAGATAATTATCTACTCTATAATTAAACCAAAATCCAAATTAAGAGAATCCATATGACGGTATTTTTCATTTTAAATTATGATGTTTCAGATCCAGAACAGTATTCGCTTTACAACCCAGGTTCGATTGGCATAACAGCAGCGACGATTGCTAAACACGGCGGAGAAATTCTTGTCGCCACGAATGAAGGGCATGTAGTTGATGGGGAAATGGCTCAGATGAAGGTTGTGGTTCAATTTCCAAATAAAGAAGCCGCACTCGCTTGGCACGACGACCCTGAATACGCAAAAGTGAAGCAAATTAGACTGAACTCCACGACAAACATCAACTCATTTATCGTGGATAAGTTGGTGTTACCAGAATAGAAGAATGAACATCTTAAGTGAATGAATAGCTTAGGTGGATAAATTGCACTCAACTTCCAATCTAGGAGCAGATTCTAGATTGGAAGTTGTATCAAGGTTTCAATTATTTACCAACTCCTTGGCTCGATTAATCGACTGAATCAAGCTTACCCTATCCACTTCTTGTCTTTCCGAATCCAGAATTTTTGTCCAAGTCTCTATCGCGAGTTGATAGCGGAAACTGATAAAATGATCATTTGCGACTAACATTAAACCCGTTTGGTTTTGTGGATCTAATTCAAAAGCAGCATCTAACAGTGCAACAACATCCGAACTCATTTGTTGCGAGCTAACGTAATAAAGTGCTGTTGCTTTTGCCGCATATTGACTTGCAGTTGGGCTCTCACTGAGTCGAATTGCGTAATCAAAACACGTCAGCGCCGATTGAAAATCATTTTCAAGAACGTAACCATGACCAAGTTGAAACCACAGCTCGCCTTGATTAGGATCTTGTGTGAGTTGAGCTTGCAACTCCTCCTTCAATGTCATCATTTTCTGACTAGAGTGCTTAACTGGGGTATCCACTGCGACAGTTTTTACTGGCTGACGTAAGACAAACCACGCGAGTACACTTAACCCTACGACCCCGACGCCTAACGCTAGGGAGTACTTCTTCTGCTCCCCTTTTGGCGTCATTGCATAGATAAAACCAACGATAAATACACATGTCACAGTGATAAAAACGAATGTCCACTGTTGCATCATCTTTCCTCTCACTCTAATTATCAGTTTATGGTATATCAATTAGGCACTTACAATCTGTTTTTGCTTGTAAATTGTAAGATTGATCAATAAAAGTCATGTATTTTATGGATAAAAAAACCGAGCACAAAGGCTCGGTTTTTGGGGAGAATGCTCAGTGAGTCTTGAGACTACTCTTCGCTATCGCTACCTTCAGTCGGAGCTTCCGGTTGGTCAGAAGATTCAGCGATATCACTAGCAGGTTGTTCACCTTCAGCAATATGACCTTCTACATCTTCGCCGTCCAAAACTTCAGACTCTTCGACTTCATCAATGCGTTGTAAACCAACTACATTTTCGTCTTCAGTCGTGCGGATTAGCGTCACACCTTGAGTGTTACGACCAACTTGGCTAACTTCAGAAACACGTGTACGAACTAGAGTACCAGCGTCGGTGATCATCATCATCTCATCACCTTCCTCAACTTGTACCGCGCCAACAACTGGGCCATTTCTATCTGATACTTTGATAGAAACTACACCTTGTGTTGCACGACCCTTCGTTGGGTACTCAGCAAGCGTCGTTCGCTTACCGTAACCATTTTGCGTTACAGTTAGAATGTCGCCTTCATTTGAAGGAACAATCAGAGACACAACTTGGTCATCTTCCGCTAGCTTCATGCCACGTACACCAGACGCAGTACGTCCCATGCTACGAACCTTATCTTCACTGAAGCGTACCACTTTACCCGCTTTAGAGAACAGCATGATGTCACTTTCGCCGTCAGTAATGTCAACACCAATCAGTGAATCTTCGTCGCGTAAGTTAACCGCAATTAAGCCGTTTGAACGAACGTTAGAGAAGCTTGCTAATGATGTCTTCTTAACGGTACCGTCACCAGTTGCCATAAAGATAAACTTATCTTCAGTAAACTCAGTAACTGGTAGGATAGCCGTGATACGTTCATTTTCTTCAAGTGGAAGAATGTTGACGATTGGCTTACCACGAGCGGTTCGGCTCGCTTGAGGCAATTGATATACTTTCAAGCGGTACGTTTTACCACGAGTAGAGAAACATAAGATATTGTCGTGAGTATTAGCAACAAGCAAACGCTCAATGTAATCCTCATCTTTCATCTTAGTTGCACTCTTACCTTTACCACCACGGCGCTGAGCTTCGTAGTCGCTAAGGATTTGATATTTCACGTAACCTTCGTGAGAAAGCGTCACTACCACATCTTCTTGAGTGATAAGATCTTCCATATCAATATCGTGCATTGCCGCTGTGATTTCTGTACGACGAGGGTCGCCAAAACCGTCGCGAACTGCTTCTAGCTCTTCACGAATAACTTCCATCAAGCGTTCAGTGCTAGCAAGAATATGCATAAGTTCAGCAATAACTTCGAGCAAATCTTTATATTCATCTAAGATTTTCTCGTGTTCTAGGCCTGTTAGTCTGTGTAAACGCAGTTCTAGAATCGCCTGAGCTTGTTGCTCAGTTAAGAAGTATTGACCGTCACGAATACCAAATTGATCTTCTAACCAATCTGGACGAGCCGCGTCAGTACCTGCACGTTCAAGCATAGAAGCAACATTACCCAAATCCCATCCGCGAGAAACCAGACCAACTTTTGCTTCAGCTGGTGTTGCTGCGTTACGAATAAGTTCGATGATTTCATCGATATTGGCTAATGCTAGTGCTAGTGCTTCAAGGATATGAGCACGATCACGAGCTTTTTTAAGTTCGAAGATAGTACGACGAGTTACAACTTCACGACGGTGATCAACGAAACACTTGATCATCTCTTTTAGGTTAAACAATTTCGGCTGGCCATTATCAAGCGCAACCATATTGATACCAAAAGTCGTTTGAAGCTGAGTTTGAGAGTAAAGATTGTTTAGAACAACTTCGCCCACAGCGTCACGCTTACATTCGATAACAATACGCATACCGTCTTTATCAGACTCGTCACGTAGTGCACTAATGCCTTCAACTTTTTTGTCTTTTACCAATTCTGCGATCTTTTCAATCAAGCGAGCCTTGTTCACTTGATACGGGATTTCAGTGACAATAATGGTCTCTTTACCATTCTTCTCAACTTCAATATCCGCTTTTGAACGCATGTAAACTTTACCACGACCCGTTTTATAAGCATCAATGATGCCTTTACGTCCGCTGATCATAGCAGCCGTCGGGAAATCTGGGCCTGGGATGAATCCCATTAGCTCATCGATAGTAATGTCTTCATCATCAATAAACGCTAGGCAACCATCTACCACTTCACCTAAGTTATGCGGTGGAATATTCGTTGCCATACCTACTGCGATACCAGAAGCACCGTTAACCAATAGGTTCGGAATTTTTGTTGGTAAAACCGCAGGGATTTGCTCAGTACCATCGTAGTTAGGTACGTAATCTACCGTTTCTTTTTCTAAGTCAGCCAAAAGCTCATGAGCAATTTTCGACATTCGAACTTCGGTATAACGCATCGCCGCCGCTGAATCACCATCGATCGAGCCAAA
The DNA here is from genome assembly GCF_013114135.1 of Vibrio sp. 03-59-1. NCBI lineage: Bacteria > Pseudomonadati > Pseudomonadota > Gammaproteobacteria > Vibrionales > Vibrionaceae > Vibrio > Vibrio sp. 03-59-1. The sequence goes on along the minus strand of NZ_VTYA01000007.1, from coordinate 76,198 downwards.
GTTACCTTGACCGTCGACCAACATGTAACGAAGTGAGAATGGTTGTGCCATACGTACAATAGTATCGTATACCGCACTATCACCATGTGGGTGATACTTACCGATTACGTCACCCACTACACGGGCAGATTTTTTATATGCTTTGTTCCAATCATTACCAAGTACATTCATCGCGAACAATACGCGGCGGTGTACTGGTTTTAGGCCATCACGCACATCTGGAAGAGCACGACCAACGATAACTGACATCGCATAGTCTAGGTATGAACCTCGAAGCTCATCTTCAATGTTTACGGGCGTGATCTCTTTAGCTAGATCGCTCATAGAGCCATTTTCCCTCTATAGTCTGATCGTATTTTTAATACGTACAAGACCAAAAAATATAACACAAATTTACCTGATTCGGCATCACTTTCATCGTCCTTTTATCATGTTGTGAGCTTGGTGGCGAATCAATTGGTGAAAAATTGCACTGACGATTCATATCTTACTGAAAGTAGGTTGTTTTGCAGTCAATATAAATACATATTTTTGGACATTAAGCCACCACATGCAAAAACGACAATAACGCAATCTAGCATCATGGTTGCATTCTTCAATCTGACGTTAGACTATTACACCCATTCAGCACTTATTGTGAAACAACCTATGACGAAAAATATGATCAAAGATCAAGCATCAAACATCAGTTCTGGCAAACCTCAAAATGTCGACCCGTTAGAAATTAAGAAATTTGAAGATATGGCTTCTCGTTGGTGGGATCTCGAAGGTGAGTTCAAACCTCTACATCAAATCAACCCGCTGCGTCTAAATTATGTTTTAGAAAAAGCCGACGGTGTTTTTGGCAAGACGATTCTTGATGTTGGCTGTGGAGGTGGCATTCTTGCTGAAAGTATGGCTAAAGAGGGCGCGATTGTTACTGGGTTAGATATGGGCAAAGAACCATTAGAAGTCGCACGATTACATGCATTAGAAACGGGAACAAAGCTCTCGTATATTCAAAGCACCATTGAGGATCACGCTCAAAGCCATCCCAATCATTACGATGTCGTCACTTGCATGGAAATGCTCGAACATGTGCCCGACCCACTCTCTATTATCCAGTCATGCGCAAAATTAGTGAAACCTGGTGGCCATGTCTTCTTCTCTACCCTCAACCGTAATATCAAATCTTATCTGTTTGCCATTGTCGGTGCTGAGAAACTATTAAAAATCGTTCCGGACGGAACTCACAACCATGACAAATTTATCCGTCCAGCCGAGCTCATCAAAATGGTAGACCAAACGCCATTGCAAGAATTAGGGATCACAGGTCTACATTACAATCCGTTAATGGACACATATCGCTTAGGCCCAAATGTCGATGTGAACTACATTGTCCATACTCGATTAGTGTGATTTATTTTTCTCAAAAATATCTCTGAACTGAGTTGCATTTATCATATTTTTGATGCTCAGTTCAGCCTATTTTTCGTGCTCTAGATTCCATTTTGACCAACCCGTTTTTATTTTAACCACCACAAATCTGTTGCTCAGTTTGGTTCAAAGATCAAGGAATTTATTTTTGTTAATGGTCAAATTAAAAGCATCGGCAAACCATCAATTTCATTCAATCAAGTGCACCCTGTTACCATCAGTTAGTGGTTACTAACTGTTTTTTTTCTTTCCCCTACTTATCCACAGCCCTGTCCAAAACTGCTCCTTGAAAATAATCATAGATAGCACTATCTTGTAGCCACGAAACAACTTACCCCTATATCTTGTGTTTAGTCTACAATATATGGGTAGATTCAGATCACAAAGCCGCAGCGCGATTTACAATAATTGCAAACAAAAACACTCAAAATACGGCTTTTATCAGTTTTGTTAGGGAACTAAAGCAGAATGAACCAACAACTCACTGTCACCAAGCGTGATGGACGTAAAGAAAGCATTGATCTTGAAAAGCTACACCGTGTTATCACATGGGCAGCAGAAGGCCTTCACAACGTATCCGTATCTCAAGTAGAACTGAAAGCTCACATTCAGTTTTATGACGGTATTACTACTTCGGATATCCATGAGACCATCATTAAGTCAGCCGCAGATTTAATCTCTGAAGAGACACCTGATTATCAATACTTAGCCGCGCGTCTAGCAGTATTTCACCTTCGTAAAAAAGCATATGGCCAATACGAGCCACCAACTTTATACGATCATGTCTCGCGTTTAATTGATATGGGTAAGTATGATCAACACATCATGCAAGACTATACTCGCGAAGAGCTTAACCAACTTGATGGCATCATTGATCACCGCCGTGATTTGGATTTCTCTTATGCCGCCGTTAAGCAGCTTGAAGGTAAATACTTCGTTCAAAACCGTGTAACTAAAGAAATTTACGAGAGTGCTCAATTCTTGTATATCTTGGTTGCTGCGTGTTTATTTGCGAAATACCCAAAAGAGACACGCCTTGATTACATTAAGCGCTTCTATGATGCGGCTTCAACATTCAAGATCTCGTTACCAACACCAATTATGTCTGGTGTTCGTACTCCTACGCGCCAGTTTAGCTCATGTGTACTTATCGAATGTGGTGATAGCCTAGATTCAATCAATGCAACGGCGAGCTCAATTGTACGTTACGTATCTCAGCGTGCTGGTATCGGTATTAATGCAGGTCGCATCCGCGCTTTAGGCTCTGAAATCCGTAATGGTGAAGCTTTCCATACTGGTTGTATACCTTTCTATAAATATTTCCAAACTGCGGTAAAATGTTGCTCTCAAGGTGGCGTTCGTGGTGGTGCGGCAACCGTATTTTATCCACTGTGGCATGGTGAAGTTCAATCTCTATTAGTGCTTAAAAACAACCGTGGTGTTGAAGAGAACCGTGTTCGTCATATGGATTACGGTGTTCAGTTGAACAAACTGATGTACTCACGTTTGGTTGAAGGCGGAAATATCAGCCTATTCTCACCATCTGATGTACCCGGCCTTTACGATGCGTTTTTCGAAGATCAAGATGAATTTGAACGTCTGTATGTTAAATACGAAAACGATGCTTCTGTAAAACGTGAAACCGTTCGTGCAGTAGAACTATTCTCTCTCCTTATGCAAGAGCGAGCATCAACGGGTCGTATTTATATTCAGAACGTCGATCACTGTAATACTCATAGTCCATTTGACTCAAAAGTTGCGCCCGTTCGTCAATCAAACTTATGTTTGGAGATCGCTCTGCCAACTAAACCATTAACGAATGTTGATGATGACAGCGGTGAAATTGCACTTTGTACGCTTTCAGCATTTAACCTTGGGGCCATCGATTCTTTAGATGATCTTGCTGAACTGTCTGAACTTGTGGTTCGTGCTCTTGATGCTCTACTTGACTACCAAGACTACCCTTTGCCAGCGGCTTACAAGTCAACAATGAATCGCCGAACATTAGGTGTGGGTGTAATCAACTACGCTTACTACCTTGCGAAAAATGGTGTTAAGTACTCTGATGGCAGCGCAAACGCTCTGACTCACCGTACATTCGAAGCTATTCAATATCACTTGCTTAAAGCATCGGTTGAACTCGCGAAAGAGCAAGGTAAATGCCCTCTTTTTGACGAAACAAATTATGCGAAAGGTTTACTGCCAATCGATACGTACAAAAAAGATATCGATCTAATTTGTGATGAAGAGCTTCATTATGATTGGGATACTTTACGCCAAGAGATCATGACGCACGGCCTACGAAATTCAACATTAACAGCTTTAATGCCGTCAGAAACATCATCTCAAATATCGAATGCAACCAATGGTATCGAACCACCTCGCGGTTTTGTATCAGTGAAAGCATCGAAAGATGGTATTTTGAAGCAAGTTGTTCCTGATTTCGCGAATTTGAAAGACAACTATGAGTTGCTTTGGAATATTGGTTCAAACAATGGTTACCTTCACTTAGTTGGCATCATGCAGAAGTTTGTTGACCAAGCTATCTCTGCTAACACCAACTATGATCCAAGTGCTTATGACAGCGGTAAAGTACCAATGAAGAAGCTGTTACAAGACTTACTAACAGCCTATAAGTTCGGTGTGAAGACGCTTTATTATCATAACACTCGTGATGGTGCTAAAGATGACCAAGGTGACACTGCTCAGCCGGAAGATGATGATTGCGAAGGCGGCGGTTGTAAAATTTAACACCAATGTAGCCTACCCAACCACGGTAGGCTTTATTGCTTCAATCTAACGACTAGGTTGATAAGTTCACAAGATTTAGAGGTTCACATGGCCTACAGTACATTTTCTCAAAATAAAAACGATCAACTAAAAGAACCAATGTTCCTTGGTCAATCAGTAAACGTTGCACGCTACGACCAACAGAAGTTTGAAATTTTCGAAAAACTGATTGAGAAGCAACTCTCTTTCTTCTGGCGTCCAGAAGAAGTTGATGTATCAAGCGACCGTATTGACTACAACAAACTACCAGATCATGAAAAGCATATTTTCATCTCTAACTTGAAATACCAAACTTTATTGGATTCAATTCAAGGACGTAGTCCAAACGTGGCTTTGCTTCCTTTAGTGTCACTACCTGAAGTCGAAACTTGGATCGAGACTTGGTCTTTCTCTGAAACGATTCACTCTCGCTCTTACACTCATATCATTCGTAACATCGTCAATGATCCAAGTGTTGTATTTGACGATATCGTAGAAAATGAAGAGATCTTAAAGCGCGCGAAAGACATCGCTCACTATTATGACGATTTGATTGCGACATCAAATGACTACCACCGTTATGGCGTAGGCAAGCACGATATTAATGGCGAAACAGTCGATGTAAACCTTCATAACTTGAAGAAGAAACTTTACTTGTGCCTAATGTCCGTGAATGCACTTGAAGCAATCCGCTTCTACGTAAGTTTTGCCTGCTCATTTGCCTTTGCAGAACGTGAGTTGATGGAGGGTAACGCAAAAATCATCAAGCTGATTGCTCGTGATGAAGCGCTTCATCTAACAGGTACTCAGCATATGATTAATATTCTGCGTAATGGTCAAGATGATTTCTCTTTCATGCAGATTGCAGAAGAGTGTAAGCAGGACTGTTTTGACTTGTTTAAAGCCGCTGCCGAACAAGAGAAAGAGTGGGCAGAGTATCTATTTAAAGACGGTTCAATGATTGGTTTGAACAAAGACATTCTATGTCAGTATGTTGAATACATTACCAATATTCGTATGCAGGCTGTCGGTTTAGGCATCGCTTACCCACATGCAACTTCGAATCCAATTCCATGGATCAACGCTTGGTTATCATCAGACAACGTACAAGTTGCGCCTCAAGAAGCAGAAATTAGCTCTTACCTCGTAGGTCAAATTGATAACGAAGTAAGTGCGGATGACTTCGAAGGTTTTGAACTGTAATGCCAGCACTCAAAATTAACGGCTTGACCTCTATCCAGTCTAACTCATCTAGCACTCTACTTGAGGCCATGGAGCAATCAGGGCTCACCCCTGAGTATAATTGCCGAGATGGTCATTGTGGCGCATGTCGCTGCAAGCTAGAGTCTGGTGAGGTCGAGTATGTTGGTTTTGCAATGGCATATACGAACGATGACGAGATCTTACCTTGTGTCTGTCGAGCAAAAACGGATGTTGCGTTAAGTAGTGTGAACTATTCGGTCAAAAAACAGCGAGCTTAGATTCCATCTGATTTGCTATATTTTACACCTCGGCCAAGTATTCTCCCCTTCAAAACTTCCAAAAACGAAAGAGCCAACGCCTCACCGCGCTGGCTCTTCTTTTTTATTCCAAATATTACTCGTTTAACGTTATCCCACTTTAGTTTCGAGCAAGATCATATCCGCCGTATCGACTGAAACTGATTTATCCCCAATGTGTTTTCCATCATCATCAAACAGTGACAACCGATAACCTTGCTTAGGAAGTTGATGAAATGAACTCGGAAAACCACGCCATAATGAGACAATGTCTCCCTTGGCGCTATTGAAAATCTCCCCTAATACCACTTCCTGACTTGCGATTTGATACAAAACTTTTATTTTTGATTGTTGCTGCATCCTTGCCTCCAATCTCACTATCCATTGATGAGTACTAGAGTCAGTTTAACCGTTTATTTTTTATTCGCGCGTATCAAAAGTGAGACATAAAAATCATCCTAATAAAATCATTGAGTTAAGCGATAGATCGATTACTTATAGATAATTAAGATAAAGATAAAAAAAAGATAAGCTGATTTATCATCGGCTTACCTTTTTCGGCGCACAAAATTACAGCGAGCTGACTATGCGGTTAAGCTTGAATAACACTCACGGGTATAAACAGCTCTTTTATCCTATTCAGTGAACCATACTGAACAAACATCGGCTTACCTTCAAGGTGACGCCTCAACATATCTGACGCCACTGTACTGATGACTTTTCGAGCATCATTGCGGTTGTAGTCTCTTTTAAACTCAAGAACCTGCCCCCATTCACCTGCTTGCGTTGCTAGTGCAACTGAAAATTTATTTTCCTCTATTTTTCCAGTAACTAACGCAATATCAGTCGCACACTTTTCTCGTGTAGCCGCTGCTAAAGCAAACGCCGCGGCTAAAGGGTCTCCCCCATCACCTGGGGATTCATTTAACGAGCTCATTATCCATGAATGCCCACAACAGCTTTCAATAAGCTCATCACTCTGTAACCAAGAAGATAAGGAGCCTCTTGTGGATTGCTCTGAAATCGACAATGTCTTCTTTTGATCAACCAATAAATGCCCTAAGTGCGTCAACATAGGTTCATCTACACTGACAACATGAGCTTCTAGCAGCTTATAGATCATCTGCAGTAGTTTTATCCGAACTTCTAACCCATCTTTAGGGCCAAATAACTTGACCTCAATAAAAGGTAAATATGAACGATAGCCAAGTTCGTAGCCAGCAGGTAACTTAAGTTGATCTAATGAATCAGAAATCCCTGACTCTGACAAACCAAAAGTAAATAAACGGCTGCATTCAGACTGCTCAACGTCTGGTTGAGACATCTTCAAATCGGGCAATATTTGATCTTGTACCATGCGCTTGAATTCACTAGGTACACCAGGAGTAAAATAGAAAATCGCATCGTTAATTTTCATTTTGAAGCCACAAGCAGTGCCTATCGGATTATCAATAATCTCGGAATTGCTTGGCAACATCGCTTGTTTTAAGTTGCTGTCTGGCATTACCACACCTCTAGCACTAAACATCGCTTCAAGTTTTTTCAGCCAATCACTAAACAATACCAATTTTTCGCCAGAAGCATTAGCAGCAGCGGCAGCACTCATATCGTCAGTTGTTGGCCCCAAACCGCCATTTACGATAATCACATCGTAATTAAAGCTCAGCATTAAAAACTCTTCTGTGAGAGCACTAAGCTGATCACCAACGGTTGATCGCTTAGATAGCCCAAAACCGTGTTGATAGAATTCACTCGATAACCATGCAGCATTTGTATCAACAATGTCACCATGAAGAACTTCCTCACCAGTACTCAACATTGCAATTTTCAACATAATATATTCCTTTGGTGCACGATGACTTAATCGGGCATTGATACTCTGGGGGTATTTAAATGTCGCTGATCTAGTATCAGACAACGCTTTTACACAATAAGTTTCAGAAAAATTACCTATTTAGTGTTTTCAAGCATGCTCTATTCATGGATAATTGCGATCTTGATCGTAATAACCCACTCTTTGGAGCAATCCGTGTCAAAGCAAACCGTATTAATGAAAACTATTGCAGGACTAGCACTGTCATCTTCTGTAACAGTCCACGCAAACAGCAATATTAGCCAAGATATTGAGTTTTCCTATACCGTTGATTGCAAACAAGAGTTTTGCCTAGATAATAACTCTTATCGTTACAACACAAGCAATTCTTATGCCCTAACGTCAGATCAAAGCTTAGATTTTTCAGAACCTGAACTGCCTTTGTATATGAATCCTCGCAGTGAGAAAGATTGGGACTACTTGAAAGGTCAAACTTACACAATTTTAGGTCTTAGCGTTGCGACTGTAGGTTTGATGACTTTACTTCCTGAAAGTATCACCAAATGGGATGCTGAAGATCGTGACTTAAGCAATATTGGCAGCAAATGGAAAGATAACGTGACTTCAGGCCCTACATGGGACCGCGATGAACACTTCCTTAACTACATTGCTCACCCATATTTTGGTGGCGTTTATTACACTGCTGCTCGCCATGCTGGGTTTAATGAGTTTGAGTCATTCATGTACTCGTTCACTATGTCCACATTTTTCTGGGAATATGGTGTAGAAGCCTTTGCAGAAGTACCTTCATGGCAAGATATTTTCATTACTCCTTTCTTTGGTGCTGTTGCTGGTGAAATCATGTTCGAAACAGAACAAGAGATTGTGGCGAATGGTGGTGAAGTAGTGGGGTCTGAAACCGTTGGTGACGTATCACTCTTTTTCCTAAACCCAGTCGGTCATATCCATTACTGGGTAAGTGATGCATGGGGCGGTGAAGCCGAATTCAGCTTTAACAATAAGCCTTGGGGTAATAATCAAGATGCCGCCAAGTTTGCCCTTGATGCTGGTGCCGCGTACGACAATCAGTATTACGGCGTTGATTTAAAAATCACTTTTTAATATAAACATCTTCAATTTAAGCGGCACTCTGTTGCCGCTTTTTTGTGTCTGAGTTTTGATATTTGAGATTCCGACCTTCGCTTAGGCCAAAAAATTGATATTCATCAACTATTCCTACCACAGACCTTCTACACTAAAACCAAGGATATAAATAAAATAGTTATCAACCAGTAGGTTAGATGTATGACTGGTATTTAGAAGAGGGAATAAAATATGAATAGTACATTTATTGTAAATTTCGTCGGTAAAGCCTCACCAGCAACCATAAAAGAACTTGCAGCCACAACTCACGAAAATGGTGGTAAATGGTTGATAAGCAAGGTTAATTTCATAGAAAGCCAAGTAGCCGCGGTGATTAAAATTGAACTTCCCGAAGCCAATGCCGAAACCGTCAAAGCCGCATTTAAAGCACAAAAAAATTTAATGGTCGATATCGTTGATTCAGCAAGCACCGCACATGAAGTTGATACCATCTATCAACTACGACTTGATTCAAATGATCGAGCTGGCATCGTGAATGAAATTACACACGTTTTGGATGGACAGGGAATCAGTATTTTAGATATGGATTGCCAACGGGTATTCATCGCTGGTGGTGGTGGTGTGAGTTCGAGCTTATTCACATCGACTCTATCGATTCGCTTACCTGTGGATGTACAAATAGAAGATGTGGCAAGTGAACTGGAAGCATTAAGCGAAGATACACGTGTAATTTTAGAAGCATAACCATACAGGGTCTGAATAATTACGCCCCATTATGGATACTATTTGATATACCGTTCGCCATTCGATAGAATGTCGAACGGTAAAAAAGGTATCCAATTATAATGAAATCGTTAAAGTGTTTATTGGTTAAGAATATTACGTCTGTAATATTTATTTATATTCTCTCTGTATCTTGCCTATTCCTCATTGGTAGCCAATATTATAAAGATTCCACTTATAACCGTGTCGCACAAGATACGGCTATCATATACAGCAATACACTTTCACTTTTACATCAATATTACTCTGATGAAATTCTTCCGAGAGCTAAAGCATCAGGAGCAAAAACAAGTTTAAATTACTTAGATAATGATCATGATTTGCCTTTCCCTATCACATTCAGCAATGCTTTTGGTCAACGATTAAACAAGCAACTTTCTGATGTATCCGTTGAAATTTATAGCCAATATCCATTCGAAAATAGAAAAGACAGACAACTTTATGATTCTCAGAAATCTGCTCTTACTTATTTCGAACAAGGAAATACCGAAGATATTTTCAAGTATGAAAAAATGGATAGCGGCGAAAAAAACATGATCACCTTGATCACACCTATTTATATGTCAAAACCATGCCTTAACTGCCATAACGCCAAGTCAGATTACACTGGTATAACTTGGAAAGATGGCGACTTTCGTGGTGTTCGAGAAATCAGCTTCCCAGTTTCAACCGAAAATATATTCGAGAGTGACTACACCTGTTTAAGCGTAATCGTTGCCCTACTTGTATCTATCAGTGGTGTTTTTTTAGTTTTACCTTTAGTGAAACAACTTAAAGTATCTTTGAAACAGTCTCAAAGCCTCATGTCCGAGTTAGAATTCCAAGCTTGCCATGACCCGTTGACGAAGATATCGAATCTAAACCAACTCACGAAGATGATGGACTTGGCTCTAAAGGACTCAACAAGTAACAATATCGGACTGTTATTTATCGATCTCAATAAATTTAAATACATCAATGATACATGGGGGCACGCTGCTGGAGATCGAGTATTAACCCGTTGCGCTCAAACGTTAAAAAATATGATTAAAACGGAATATACACTTGCAAGAATAGGCGGTGACGAGTTTGTCATCATGATCCCGAATATAATACACGATGACGAAACAGAGCAGTTAGCTTCAAGAATAACAAAAGCGATGACCACCACAGTAGATTTTAATGGGCTAGATATCTCATATTCAGCCTCAATTGGTCATGTTGTACACACCAAAGCAGAAACGTCGGCGGATATGTTACTGAGCGCGGCTGATCATGAGATGTACAAAAATAAAAACAGCTAACAGAGCAGCGAATTGGAAAATAAAGCGAGCAAACACATTGAAATGATAGAGAGAACTAATATATAGGTTTGGAGGAGAGATGAGAAATATCCTTATCTCATAACAACTCATAAATCATATAGTTAAGCTACAGAAAAAACGGATAAGTCACATTCAAAATTGTACTGCCAGTGTTTATAATGTCCATTTTTTGCTAATATGCAACAAAATAATCAATTATCAACTTAGGCATTGCATGAAAGTCATAAAAAAAAGTTGGCCCTTAAAAAAAATCTCAGCAATTTTGTTGGCGATTTTAATTTCAGGCTGTAACAGTGGGCATGAGAGCAACGGTGGTGATAACGGCACTCCAGATCCAACACCCGACCCGACTCCATCACCAGACGTCGTGACTATTTCAATTCCATCAACAGTGACTTTCACTGAACCAACCTCTGGCTCAAAAACAGAATCGATTGTTGTTTCTCTTTCCGAGGCTTTAAGCCAAGATCTAACCTTGACACTCTTAACCAGTGACGTGACAACACGTTCCAGTGGCGCGTTCAAGAACTACAATACTATCTCTAGCCAAGACTTCAACATTGCGGCAGGTGTAACCAGCGCACCTCTACCACTAGACCTTATGCACAACAATCTGTATGAGGGTAATAAAACACTTCATTACTCTATCAGTGCTGAGAACGATACAAATTACACTCTTTCAAACGACCGAACTGTCGTAACCCTTAATGATAGCGATACTCAACCAACGGTTAGTTTTAGTAATGATTTAAGTACCGTTGTAGAAGGCGACAGTATTAAACAACAAGCAGTTTTGAGTCATTACACGTCTCAAGATGTAACACTCACTCTCACGAGAACCGGTATTGCCGCGCCTGAAGACTTCATTGTCGATATATCAGGCTTAACTCTTAAATTGCCAGCAGAGACCCTCTCAACAGATATCACTTTTTCTGCCAATGATGATGCCTTTAATGAAGGTGGCGAATCAGTGATCTACACGATAGCTTCCGTTGGAAACGCTACTATCGATTCGAGTAAAAACACTCTCGCGTTCTATATTCCCGGGCAAAAAAGTTTCAATGATACTGGATATGTAACTTATTTTGATGGTACAGACTACGACAGTGCCACTCCTCCAGCTTCACATCCAAATCAAGATGCTGATTTTGGGCTTGATGTAACGAATGGAAATGAACATTCGGATGGGGTGTATGGCTTCCGCTACACAAAGCTAGATGCTCACGGAAACCCTTTACTACCTAGCGCAACGAATTGGCGCTGTGTTAAAGATGAGCATTCCGGATTGTATATTGAAGCAAAGCAAGACCCAATAGCACTGCCGAGTCAACCCGAAGTCGATGCATGGATTCAGAGCCACAGAGACGACCCTGACACCAATCCTTATCCGTGGGGAAATCAGTCAAACTCATGGCGAAGCGCTTCATACACATATACGTGGCACGACTCTGACAATACAACCAATGGTGGCTATGCCGGAGCAGTCAATGATCTATTGTACAGCGATGGCCCGATATCTTCTGAATGTGCGTATATTAATGATGGATCCGGTAGCAACTACTGTAATACAAGTAGTTATATTGATAGCCTAAACAGTCGCTCTATTTGCGGCATTACGGATTGGCGCTTACCCTCCCCTGTTGAAGCTCGCTCATTTATCAACTTCAATGTCGGCACTGCGCCAACTGAAGCCATTGATTTCTTTCCTAATCTTGGAGATCGACTCTTCACACACTCTAGCTCTGTTAAACAAGATGGTAGCGCTCGATGTATCGACTCTAAAAATGGTGAGCTTGAGCTTTGTAATAAAAACATCACGCACTCTACAGGAATTGTTGCTGTAAGTGGGGGGATTGAGTAATGAAACTAAAACTATGCTTATGTGCAATTGCTACTCTGCTAAGTGCAAATACTATCGCGCAGACCTGTGTGCAAACTCAAACGCCCTCTCACCAAGACGGGCAGTTCATTGACCGCAAAGACGGTACGTTGCTCGACGTCACGACTAACTTACTTTGGTCAAAATGCAACCTAGGCGAGACCTACAATCCAACCAATGACACCTGTGATGGTACGGCGATCAAGTATCAAAAATGGCAGGATGCGCTCGTGGCAACTGAAGATGCGAATTTGACCACTATCGCAGATCAAACAGGCTTCAGGTTACCTAATATCAAAGAGTTAAGTTCAATCGTTGACTATAGCTGTACTAGACCAGCGATTAACCTGACACACTTCCCAACAACGACCAACGAACCATATTGGACCAATACACCTGACGCTCATAAAATCAACAGTGACTATGACGGTTTAATTATTGATTTTGAAGAAGCTTTAGAAGTTATTACCGACCCAGATGATGTCCCACACCCTCTTGTTCGATTAGTGAAAACATTTAATTAGGTTTTTACGGTACTTAATAATCAAAAAGAGCAGCTCATTAGCTGCTCTTTTTATTTCTATGAATAATAAATTCTGTTACTTAACCGACCATTGCGACAATGAACGTTTAAAGTCTTCATAACCAAATTCATTCAGCATCTGAACCTCACCATTGCTGCGCTCGCAATAGATTGATGGCATTTTAAGGCCATTGAACCAGTTCAGTTTCACCATGGTGTAACCCGCACTGTCCAACAGATGCAGCTTTTGACCAATGTTCAGTGGCTCGTCAAAGCTTGCTTCACAGAACTGGTCGCCTGCAAGGCACGAACATGAACCAATCACATAATCATGGCTACCACTTTCAGACGCTTCTAATACTGATGCTGGCTCGTTATAGATAAGCGTATCAAGACGGTGTGCCTCAGTAGCTGAATCCACAATCGCCGTTTTTTTACCATTCTCAACAATATCCACAACGGTAACCACGAGATCCGTTGTTTTGGTGATAATCGCTTCACCTGGCTCAAGATACAGTTGTACACCATGACGCTCTGCAAACTCTTTTAATGCTAAGCCTAACGTATCTATATCGTAGTCTGGCCACGTGAAGAAAACACCACCACCTAAACTCACCCACTCTAGCTCATCAAGGTATTTTCCGAATTGAAGCGAGATAGAGTCAAGTAACCCTTTGAATGCAGTAACACTTTTATTCTCACAGTTCATATGGAACATGACACCATTCAGTGAGTCAAAAACGGCAGGATTGATTTGATCTGCCTGGACGCCTAAACGTGAAAACTGACGCGCAGGATTGGCTAGATCTTGTCCTGCATAGCTCACTCCCGGATTTAAACGCAGCCCAATTGATGCTTTGTCTTCTACAATATGACGGTACGCAGCCAATTGGCTCTGGGAATTAAAGATCATTTTATCGCAAATATCAGCGACTTCACGCACGTCATCTTCACTGTAGCCCACACTATAAGCATGAGTTTCTCCACCAAAGGTCTCATGTCCAAGCTTCACTTCATATGGACCGCTACTGGTTGTCCCATCAAGATAGGGTTTGATAAGATCAAACACGCCCCACGTAGAAAAGCATTTCAAAGCCAATACTAACTTAACGCCTGAAATATCTTTCAAGTACTTCGCTTTTTCCAAATTTGCAACTAGCTTACTCTCATCAATCATAAAGTAAGGGGTTTTCAATTCACTCTTCTGCATCTTTATATCACTATTTAAATCGAACAAAGCCGATGTTCAACATCGGCTTGGAAGCAAATAATCTCTCAGTGATTATTTAAGAATATTGATATGCGGCTGACCGGGCTCTAGCTCTTGAACATGCCAATCTAGACCGATTTCAGGCATTGTTGCTAGGAACGGGTCTGGGTTTAGCTGTTCCATGTTGAACACGCCTTTGTCAGCCCATTCGCCACGGAAGAATTGCAGTGCTGCCGTGATCGCTGGTACACCAGTCGTGTATGAAATCGCTTGGTGCTCTACATCTTCATAAGCCACTTCGTGGTCTGCATTATTGTAGATGAACACACTACGCTCTTTGCCATCTTTCTTACCTTGAACCCACGTACCGATACACGTTAAGCCAGTGTATCCCGGAGCAAGTGAGGTTGGGTCTGGCAGTAGCGCTTTAAGTACATGCAGAGGTTGAACAACCGTACCATCATGCAAAGTCAGTGGATCTGGGCTCAATAAGCCAATGTCACGCATGCAATTGAAGTAGTTCAGGTATTTGTCGCCGAATCCCATCCAAAACTCAATACGTTTAGCTGGGATAAACTCTTGCATCGAGCGGACTTCATCATGTGCCATTGAGTACACTTTATGGCTACCACAATTAGGGAAATCAAATTCCAACATACGAGTGTGGCAAGGGACTTGCTTCCACTCTTCGTTTTCCCAGTAGAAAGAGTCGCCCTGGATCTCTAACATGTTGGTTTCAGGATCAAAGTTTGTCGCAAACTTCTTACCGTGATCGCCATTGTTAACATCCATGACATCGATGGTGTCAATTTCATCGAACAAATGCTTAACCGCATAAGCAGCAAAAACACTCACAACACCAGGATCAAAGCCTGCACCTAAAATGCCAGTAATACCCGCTTTTTCGAACTTCTCACGGAAGCCCCACTGCCAATCATAAGCTTGAGGAACTTGTTGCCCTTCAGAACAAAGATCCACCGCCACTGAAGTATCTAAATATGACACCTTAGCCTGCAAACACGCTTCCATGATGGTGATATTAACCCACGGAGGGCCAGCGTTGATAACCAAATCTGGTTGTACTTCTTTAATTAATGCCACTAACGCTTCAACATCATCCGCATCGACTGCTCGAGCTTCTAATTTTTTCGATGGATCTTTGAGATTGTTTTTACCCTTGATTGATTCAATGATTTTCTCACACTTCGAAATGGTGCGTGATGCAATCGTGATATCACCAAGTACTTCATTATTTTGTGCCGCTTTGTGTGCAACAACCCAACCAACGCCACCTGCGCCAATTTGTAAAATAGACATTATTTATTTCCTTTTTCTACTAACTCAATGGCTAGTGTTTTAATTTTTGTAAGAAGTGAATCAAAATCTGATAGCGCAAGGCACGGATTCAAAATGGTAAATTTGAGCGCTGAATGCCCATCAACCACCGTTTCGCCCAACACTGCAACCCCTTTAGTTAGAGCCTCAAGTCTTAGATTTTTATTTAGCTGATTCAGATCTATGCAGTTCTTCGGTGTACTACGGAAAAGTACCGTGGAGAGAGAAGGCTCCGCGAGCAATTCAAAATCACTGCTGCCTCGCACTAAATCTGCAACGTCTAGCGTTTGCGCTAATAGATGATCGTACATTTGACCTAAAACTTGTGGCCCAACGTTTTGCATCGTCATGAAGACTTTTAGCGCATCGAATCTTTTCGTTGTCGCAATGGATTTATCGACTAAATTAGGTAATTCATCATGCTCACGATTTAGGTAATCAGCGTGATGAAGCAGATATTTAAAATTCGCTTTATCTTTAATTAACACTGCTCCACAACTGATGGTTTGGAAGAACAGTTTATGGAAATCAACACTGACTGAATCAGCACGTTCAATGCCAGATAAACGAGTTTTTGAACCGCTAAGGATCAGTGCGCCGCCGTAAGCACTATCAACATGAAACCAAATTGAGTGCTGCTGCGCGATATCTGCAAGAGTGCTGAGATCATCAATCGCACCGTGGTCGGTGGTTCCCGCTGTTCCCACTAAAGCAAACGGGATCAGCCCTTCAGATTTAAGCTCTTCTATCGTGTCGATGAGTGCTTCTGTTTTAATCGTGCCGTTAGGATGCGTATCCACACACGCCACTGACTTTTCTCCGAGACCTAATAACGATGCGGATTTCTGAACAGTAAAATGCGACTTGTTGGAACACAAAATACGTAACTTAGACGCATATTCAGGTAGTCCCAACTTTTGAATCGAGTGCTGATCGAACTTATCGGCAATCCAATCTCGGGCTAATAGAAGCCCCATAAGGTTGCTCTGAGTGCCACCACTGGTGAAAACCCCATCGGCTTTCTCACCTAAATCGAATTTATCACACACCCAATCTACAACGCGTTGCTCAACATATGTTGCTGAAGAAGCTTGATCCCAAGAGTCCATTGATTGATTCAATGCGGCGATGATCGACTCAGCGGCAACAGATGAAAGTAAAGGCGGCGTATGTAGATGAGCGATGCAATCTGGGTGCTGAACGAATATTGAGTTTTTTGCCACAAGCTCGGCTGTGTCATCAATCACGTCTGCGAGTACTGCATTCTTGCTGTCCAAATTGACGTTATTGATTGCAGTTTCAAGAGCAAGAGGGTCCATTGCCGAATAGGGTGTTTCTACTTGCTCAAACACGGATTTCATCGCTTGAGTGGTATGATTCATTACCGTTGCAAATTCTTGGCTACCAAATTCACCGGTGTGAATGAAGTGCTTTTTCCATGCTAGGTTTTCAGGCGTATTTGTCACCCCACCGCCTGATGCAATGATCGCCTCTTCTATTACTTTTAATGCAAAGTCGATCTGCTCAAACGAAATAATCAACGGCGGCAAGAAACGAATTACCGATCCATCACGTCCGCCTTTTTCGATCATCAACCCACGCTCTAATGCCGCACGTTGAATCGCAAGCGTTAAGTCGCCATCTGAAGCAGGCTCACCAAATTTATTACGCTCGCCTGATGGCTGAACAATTTCGAGCCCGAGCATTAAACCTTTTCCGCGAACTTCACCGATGCAATTAACCTTGCTCTGAATTTTTTCAAGCCCTGAGCGTAAGTACTGCCCTGCAATGTTAGCGTGTTCGACAAGGTTATCTCGCTCAATGATCTCTAGTGCTTTAGCACCAGACACCATAGCTAATTGATTACCACGGAATGTTCCAGTATGTTCACCCGCTTTCCAGGTATCGATCTCTTTGCTAAACACTAAGAGAGACATTGGTAAACCGCCACCAATGGCTTTCGATAAGCAGAGTATATCTGGCGTAATTCCCGCCTCTTCAAATGCAAAGCGATGACCAGTTTTACCTACACCACATTGGATCTCATCTAAGATAAGTAAAATTCCATGCTCAAGAGTAATTCGACGTAACTCTTTAAGCCAGAATGCAGGGGCAGGAATAACACCGCCTTCACCTTGAACTGGCTCAACAATGATCGCCGCCGGTTTCATGATACCCGCTTCATCATCATTCAATAATCGTTCAATGTATCGAATGCTCTGCTTGGCACCTTCATCGCCGCCAATACCAAAAGGACAGCGCAAATTATATGGGAATGGCATAAAGTGAACGTCAGACATTAAACCTGTTCTACGCGCTTTGGTGCCTAAGTTCCCCATCAGTCCCATGGTTCCGTTAGTCATCCCATGATAGGCACCACGGAATGCAAACATGGTATTACGACCTGTTGTTTGCTTAGCGAGTTTAATGGCAGCTTCCACAGCATCGGCCCCTGAGGGACCACAAAACTGAATCGATGAATTATGTGAAAAATCTTGAGGTAGAAATGCTTTCACCTGTTTGATGAAATGATTTTTAACCTCAGTAGTAATATCTAAAGTTTGATACGGTAATCCGGAGTCAAGCTGAGATTTCAGTGCTTGATTGATCTCCGGGTGATTATAACCAAGAGCCAAGGTTCCAGCTCCGGCAAGACAATCTAAATAAATTTGACCGCGCGTATCTTCAACCAATGCACCAAATGCACGCTTGATTGCAATAGGCAGACGACGAGGATAAGAACGGACTTCTGATTCATGCTCAGCCTGGTCCAGCAACGCTTGGTCAAGCGTAAGATCATATAGTCCGTCAGTCACCGGGACTTGAATAGAAACTAAGGCATCAACACTCGATGCGTTGATATCAAAAACTGTACTCATACAAATACCTAAATATATAAGCCCTAAATTACGTTTATATTAGTGTGTAATAATAATTTTAGGGTAGCTAAAGCGCCGGATCTGCATATTGCGGATTCGGGAAAACGGTCATTCAACGATGACGAATTTAAACTTCAGGCGATCAAGGTTCTGTAATGATGCTACAGGTTGGAAGTATAAAGCTGATTTTTAAAAGCAGTTTAATTGAGTTCAATGTTGGGTTTCCCATTAACATGATGCATCGCACCATTAGTATCCCGTCTATTAGTTAAAAGGCTTAACTAATACCTACCCTACGCAGTTTCACAATCAGCAGAATGCTCACTACGCGTCTCCCCCAGATTCATTCCGAGATTGGGCGGAAAAGTAACATAAACAATAATGCGATTGCAATTTTTTAATGACAAGGTTGTTAAAACCAACATTCTTTGGACAAATAAAGAGCAGATCATCTTTAGAATAAATTCTTAACCTGTTACGACAGCGGAAAAAAACGGGGATTTCTATCAGGGCAATTTACTTTCTGTCTAATTAATGAGAGCGACACACAAGACCCCTCTCTTCAAAACATTAGGCGTGACCTCACCCTGGGTAAGGTTGCGCACCCAATCTATTTATTTCAGACGAAAAAAAGCCCAATCATTTCTGATCGGGCTTCTTCAATTTGGAGCGATACATCGGGTTCGAACCGATGACCTCAACCTTGGCAAGGTTGCGCTCTACCAACTGAGCTAGTATCGCATTGCTGCATTCATAGAATGCAGACTTTTATAGATGGTGCCCCGGGCCGGACTTGAACCGGCACAGCGCGAACGCCGAGGGATTTTAAATCCCTTGTGTCTACCAATTCCACCACCAGGGCACGCAATTCTTTATTGCGATGCTCCTAACCAGTAACTCAATGAAGAGTGGTTAGACACCATCTTATGTATCGTCGCCATAACGCTACATTCAAATTTGGAGCGATACATCGGGTTCGAACCGATGACCTCAACCTTGGCAAGGTTGCGCTCTACCAACTGAGCTAGTATCGCATTTCATTCTTCTTTAAAAGAGAGAATGGAGGCGCCTCCCGGAGTCGAACCGAGGTCCACGGATTTGCAATCCGCTGCATAGCCACTCTGCCAAGGCGCCTTTATCACCGTTAAGTTGCTCACTTATTTCGTTGAGCTCCTCTTGGGTACGGGATGCATTTTACGGATTAGAGCAGTTGAGTCAACACTATTTTTTCTATTTTCAGACTGTTTGGCTACTAAACATTCAAAACGTGCCAAATTGGTCAGTTTAGTAGCAACTAAACCTCCATATTGGAGAAGACAACTGCTAGCAACTTAGAAAATGAGAGTAAGAAAGTGCATTCTCCTACTCAATCACAGAAGTCATCACCTTAAAACCAATAGACTAAAACAAAAAAAGCGAACCCCATTGGTTCGCTTTTTTTGTTTTAATTCTTAATGATGCTGCTCATCAAGCAAATCATCTTTTGCAGCGGCCAAATATTGAACCATTGACCAGTAGGTTAAGATGGTCGCAATGTAAAGTGCACCATATCCTACCCAAATCATCCAATCATCATAGCGCCAGATAAGCACCCAAAGCGCAAACATTTGAGAAACGGTTTTAACTTTACCTACCCACGAAACGGCAACACTTGCTCGTTTACCGATTTCCGCCATCCATTCTCTTAAAGCAGAGATGATAATTTCACGGCCAATCATAGTTACCGCTGGAATTGTCACCCATATTGAATGGTAGTGCTCAGTCACTAATATCAATGCCGTTGCGACTAAGACCTTATCTGCCACAGGGTCAATGAATGCCCCGAAACGAGAAGTTTGGCCTAATTTTCGCGCTAGCATACCATCTAACCAATCGGTAAAACCCGCAACCCAAAACACCATTGCCGCAGCAAATGGAGCCCATGAATACGGTAGATAGAAAACTACGACAAAGACAGGGATGAGAAATAATCTCAATAACGACAAAATGTTAGGTATATTAAAACGCATATTATTAGGCTCTTATCAATTGCGCCTTCATGTTGCGGGATTTTTGCTATTGTTTCAATGCTTGATAAATAATTTCTGCCAAAGAAATACTAATACCGGGCACTTTGGCTATTTCTTCAACAGTAGCACGTTTTAATTCTTGCAATCCGCCCATGTTCTTTAGTAAGGCTTGTCTGCGTTTCGGACCGACACCTTCGATCCCCTCTAAAGGGCTCGTGCGACGCGTTTTGCCACGTTTAGCTCTATGCCCAGCAATCGCATGATTATGGCTTTCATCTCGAATATGCTGGATGAGGTGAAGTGCAGGCGCATCACTTGGTAAATTAAACTCTTCACCATCGGTAGTAATCAAGGTTTCAAGCCCGGGTTTACGAGTAACGCCTTTAGCAATACCAATCATGATTGGGCGTTTTGGCCAATCTTCCCAATGTTTGGAAATTATCTCTAGTGACCGATTCAGTTGCCCTTTGCCACCATCGATGAAAATCACATCAGGTATTTTATCTACATCCAGTTGTTTGGAGTAACGGCGCTCTAGAACTTGACCCATTGCCGCGTAATCATCACCACCTGTAATTCCGGTAATATTATAGCGGCGATACTCCTGCTTCACGGGGCCTTCATGATTGAAGACAACACATGACGCAATCGTACTTTCACCCATAGTATGACTAATGTCGAAACATTCCATTCTGCGAATTGATTCAACCGCCAACACATCTTGAAGCTCTTTGAAGCGCTGGTTGACCGTCATCTTATGATTTATTTTGGTCGTGATCGCGGTTAATGCATTGGTGTTAGCAAGTTTAAGGTACTGGCTTCGACTTTTCGTTGGGTTCGTCTGAAAAGTAATTTTCCGCCCAGCAACATCGCTTAAGGCATCTTGGAGAGCGTTCGTCTCTTCAACTAAGCCCGCACTTAATATTATTCGGGTCGGTATAGTTCGCGATTCGTTATGTGCCAAATAATATTGACTGAGGAAACTATAAAAGACCTCTTCCGAGGTTGTCTTGCTGGGTATTTTTGGAAAATGGCTACGACTACCCAGGATCTTACCCTGTCGGATCATCAAAATATGGATGCATGCAATGCCATTCTCTTGAGCAAAACCGAGTACATCCATGTCGTCCATACTGTCTTCAGAGACAAATTGCTGCTCTTGAACTCGTCGAATTGCCTGAATCTGATCTCTGAACCCTGCGGCCTCTTCGAATTTGAGTTGCTGGCTCGCCTTATCCATCTTGTCGATCAAGGTTTCAAGTACTTGCTTATCTTTGCCTTTCAAGAACAGACGAACATACCCCACCAGCTCGGCATAATCTTCATCGGATATGATGCTTTTCACACATGGTGCGGCACAACGTCCAATTTGGTACATCAAGCACGGACGGGTACGATTACCATAAACCGTATCTTCACATTGTCTAACTGGGAATATTTTTTGAATTAAATGAAGTGTTTCTCGAACCGCACCAGAGTCAGGATAAGGGCCAAAGTATTCGCCTTTGCGCTTTTTCGTTCCTCGGTGCATTGATAACCGTGGATGCTTATGTCCGCTGATAAAGATGTATGGGTAAGACTTATCATCTCTCAATAAAACATTGTACTTAGGCAAATACTGCTTAATGTAGTTATGTTCTAAGATCAGAGCTTCTGTCTCAGTATGTGTCACTGTGACATCAACTTTATCGATATTACTTACTAGAGCGCGCGTTTTTTCACTATCTACTCTTTTGCGGAAATAACTAGAAAGGCGTTTTTGGAGGTCTTTGGCTTTTCCAACATATATCACAACAGCATCGGCGTTATACATACGATAAACGCCGGGCTGATGTGTGACTGTTTTTAGAAAAGCTACCGAGTCAAACGATGATGTCACTACAAGGTCTCGGTGTCTAAAATTCCATGTCGAATAGCCAAATGCGTCAACTCGACATCACCACCTATATCTAACTTGCTAAACAAGCGGTAACGGTAGCTATTGACTGTTTTTGGACTTAAATTTAATTGTTCTGAAATATCCGTGACTTTCTGTCCTTTGGTGATCATCATCATGATTTGAAGTTCACGTTCAGAAAGATCTTTAAATGGATTCTCAGACGCAGGCGAAAATTGACTTAATGCCATTTGCTGCGCAATCTCTGGGGAAATATATCGCTGTCCGGTATGGACTACACGAATAGCATTCACCATTTCGTCAGGACCTGCTCCTTTGGTTAGATAACCGGCAGCTCCTGCTTGCATCACTTTAGTTGGAAACGGATTCTCCGTATGAACCGTCAAAACAATGATTCTAACATCTGGATTGTATCGCAAGATTTTTTTGGTCGCTTCAAGCCCACCAATACCCGGCATATTCATATCCATCAAAATAACGTCGGTATTATTACTCCGACACCATTTTACTGCATCTTCACCGCTTTCAGCTTCCCCTGCTACGTTCATTCCACGGACGTCTTCTATAATACGTCGTATCCCTGTGCGAACCAGCTCGTGATCATCTACAAGGAAAACATTTATCAAACTTGTATCTCCACACTTGTCTATTGGTTCTGCATCCCCAAAATATGGGAAGCAGCATGGTTGCTTATAGTAACGCATTTCGTATAAAAATGCTTATCAAGAATATGTGCCCAAACTCAAACTTTAGCAAGAACTTATTTTATAAGAGCAATAAATCATCATTAAAGTTCTTATAGATCACTAAGTTAAAGTATTACCTAAGCAACCAAAACGATTGTAATCAACTTGTTACATGTGCAACTAACAACTTAAATCACTCTGTTGAATATTAACTTTTGTGTATATTTATCCACCGCATTTATTTAATACTCTCATTACAACTCCCAATCTTCTTTTATTCTTACTGAGGTTTGTTATTATCTCATCACTATTTTTTTGAGTGTCTATTTTGAATACTGAACAGGGGTTTATTCTTACCCGCCAAGCCAGAGATACATCTGGTGCAACTCAAATTGACTTATGGCTCAGCACGCCTAACGGGCCTACGCTATTAACGATACCTCAAGAAAAACCCATTTTCTTTATTCAACAATCCACTCTTTCTCAGTGTCAAACCATCGCGCAGCAAGAGTCGGTTAATGTCCAGTTTAAACCTTTACCTTTAGCTTCTTTTGAGCAGCATTCACTTACTGGCTGTTATTTCAATACGAGTAAAGACGCCAATAAATTTTCAGCGACGTTGGCATTAAATGACATCACCACATATGAGGCCGATATTAAACTCGCCGACAGGTATTTAATGGAGCGATTCATTAAAGGCGGTGTTGAATTCACAGGGCGACAAAAACAGAAGCAATCGTATCGACATATCGAGCAAGCAAAATGCAGAGCGACCGATTACATACCGTCACTTTCTGTCGTATCAATTGATATCGAATGTTCCGAAAAAGGGATTCTTTACTCTATAGGGTTAGATAGCCCGATGGACAGCCGAGTCATTATGATCGGACCTTCGCAACCCAGTGAGACACAGATCCAATGGGTCTCCGATGAGAGATCCCTGCTAATCGCAATGGTTGATTGGTTTCAACAATTTGATCCCGACATTATTATTGGGTGGAATGTTATTGATTTTGATTTCCGGCTTTTGCATAAGCGCGCTGAATGGCATCACTTAGCTTTAAAAATTGGTCGAGCAAAGCAATCCAGTTTCTTTCGAACCTCTAACCAAAGTCAGCAAGGTTTTATCACCATTCCAGGTAGAGTCGTCCTAGATGGTATTGATACCTTAAAAACCGCGACTTATCACTTTCGCTCTTGGTCGTTAGAATCTGTCTCAAGAGAGTTACTTGGTGAAGGCAAAGACATCCATAATGTTCATGACAGAATGGATGAAATCAATCGAATGTTCCGTGAAGATAAACCTTCACTCGCTCGTTATAACTTGCAAGATTGTGTACTCGTAAATCGAATATTTCAACATACGCATTTACTCGATTTTGCTATAGAAAGAACACGATTGACTGGCGTAGAACTTGACCGGATTGGCGGTTCTGTCGCGGCTTTCACCAATTTGTATCTCCCACAGATCCATCGCTCAGGTTATGTCGCCCCCAATTTAGCGCCTGAAAACTGGATTGCTAGCCCTGGCGGCTATGTTATGGACTCGATTCCACAGCTCTACGACTCTGTTCTGGTACTCGATTTCAAAAGTCTTTATCCCTCAATTATTCGTTCATTTCTGATTGACCCTATCGGTTTAATTGAAGGGCTGAAACAAGAGATAGGTAATGACGAAAAGGGATCAGTACCTGGCTTTAGAGGTGGTCAATTTCATCGGAAACAACATTTCTTGCCTAAGATGATCGAAGATCTATGGGCCGCTCGCGACATCGCAAAGAAGAATAATGAAAAAGCATTTTCACAAGCGATAAAAATCATCATGAACTCTTTCTATGGCGTTTTAGGATCTTCTGGTTGTCGCTTTTTTGATACTCGACTCGCCTCTTCAATCACGATGCGCGGTCATGAAATAATGAAACAGACCAAAGTGCTGATTGAGCAACGGGGTTATCAAGTGATCTATGGTGATACCGACTCCACCTTTGTCTCGCTAAACGGTCAATTATCACAGCAAGAAGCTGACAAGATTGGTCATCAATTAGTTGAAGAAATTAACGAGTGGTGGACTGCTCATCTAAGGGAGGAGTACAACCTCACGTCGATTTTAGAGATTGAATACGAAACCCATTACCGTAAGTTCCTCATGCCCACCATTCGGGGTTCAGAGACGGGCTCAAAGAAACGTTATGCAGGGCTGATTGGAGAAGGTGACAATGAGAAAATCATTTTTAAAGGATTAGAAAGTGCCAGAACGGATTGGACACCGCTTGCACAAAGATTTCAACAGCAACTCTACCAAATGGTTTTTCATGGTGAAGATCCAAGTGAATACGTCCGTCAATTTGTTGAACAGACCAAGGCAGGTCAATTCGATGATGAGCTAAGCTATCAAAAACGATTACGCAGAAAACTGCACGAATATCAGAAAAACGTGCCACCTCAAGTCAGAGCAGCGCGTATGGCAGATGAGATAAATGCGAAGCGCGGTCGTCCTCTTCAATATCAGAATAAGGGGCGAATCGAGTATGTCATCACCATCAACGGCCCTGAACCAAAAGAGTACCAGCAGAGCTTAATCGATTATCAACACTATGTAGACAAGCAGATTAAACCCGTTGCCGAAGCTATTCTTCCATTTATTGATATCGACTTTGAGCGACTCAATGCCGCTCAACTAGGACTATTTTAATAAAGAAGCACTACCCAATTCTAAACTCTGTTTTTTTATACTGTTTCGTCAACCAAACACCAAACCCGTCTAAGATCCCAATCACGGAGCGTTTCGGGATCAACTTTCCTGTGAGCAGTATATTTAATCGTTGAATTTCGACCTCTTTATCTGGATGGTAACGTAAGAACTCTTTCCCACATTCCGTTGGGTCATCAAACCAGCGTTTATCGCGATACATGATCAGCGAGTAACTTGCCCTCAGCAGCTTCTTAGCAATCGTAACTTGCGCGTGTATCTGCTCGTGTGCCGTGGCCGCTTTTGCGATCCTATGGCGATAGATCTCCAACCAATCATCTACATCCATATTCCAGTGTTTTGCAATTTCCCAGCTAGGTTCGAATTCACCATAACAATCTGACAGATCTTCTCCATAGATGCATACGCAGCAGTGCTTAAGCATAAAACCCCAAGTAAAAATATTATCTAGATCGACAATATCACTCACCAACGCTGTCTTAATGGAAACCTCAGTAAGTTGCGGAAAGCTTTTCTGAAAACGCCATTTAATAGTATTAAGCAGTGTCGTTCGGTTATCGTTAAATTCGCGATGAGTGATCACAACGACATCCAAGTTGGAGCGACCAACCTTTGCCGACTTTCTTGCAACACTACCGTAGAGATAAACACTGTGTAGGTTGGTTCCAAGCCCACCCTTGAGGAATTTCAAAAGATCAGTGATTGCCGGTTGGAATTCGGCCTGAAACGGCGAGCTTGGATTGATAACAGGTAATACCATCTTGATTATTTGTCTTTAAAAATGAAAAAGAATACACAAGGTTATGATCTACTAGCTGAATCAATCGATCAAGTTATTCCTTTTATAGTGCGTGGCTTGATATACTATGTCCCAAGCACTTTAAGCCTACCCAATGAAGGTTACACAATGACAGAACTAATTTCTTATGATGACGCTATCGATGTGGCATACGACATCTTCCTAGAAATGGCACCAGACAACCTAGAACCTGCGGATGTCATTCTATTCACTGCACAATTTGAAGACCGAGGCGCTGCTGAACTGGTAGAGACTGGAGACGACTGGGTACAAGAAGTTGGATTTGAAGTTGATAAAGAAGTTTACGCTGAAATTAGAATTGGCCTAGTCAATGAAGCTGACGATGTCCTAGACGATGTGTTTGCTCGTTTACTTATCAGCCGAGACCCAGACAACCGTTCTTGCCACGCCCTATGGAAACGCGACTAGTTCTTACCATTTTCGCTTCGTTTTCATTAGCGTAAAGATTAAGTCTGAGCCTACTTTTAACTACGGCACTCAGGCTTTTTTATTCTCTTTTACTTATCTTTAGCATTCGATTTCAATTATGACAAAAGCAACAAATGGCACCTTAGCTAAAGGCTACTCTTGCATTGGCCTGTTTAATCCTAAAACACCGGAAAACGTCGGTTCAGTCATGCGCGCTGCAGGCTGTTATGACGTAAATTCAGTATTCTACACGGGAACACGTTACGATCTCGCGAGACAATTTTGTACTGATACAAAAGAACAGCATTTAGATATTCCTCTTATCGGAGTTGAAAGCTTAAAAGATATTATTCCTTTGGGCTGTGTTCCTGTTGCGGTCGATTTAATCGAAGGGGCGAAACCTCTTCCTGACTACAAGCATCCACCTCGTGCCTTTTATATTTTTGGCCCTGAAGATGGAACACTGAAAAAAGAGATCACTGATTTTTGTCGCGAAACGATCTACGTACCGACCAATGGTTGCATGAACCTTGCGGCTGCGGTAAACGTAATCCTCTACGATCGAATGGCGAAAGGTGATAACTTTTCAAACCATAAGTGATCATAAGTTAGCGATAAATTGAAAAGCATCAATCTCATTATTGAGGTACAAAAAAACCTGCCATATTAAGCAGGTTTTTTTATTTAACTCATGAAACTCTAGATACGAGTTCTTGGTTTACTCGGCTTACTTGGACGGCCGTTATTCGGTTTTCTTGAACCCGGTTTCGGCTTAGCCTTGTTTGCAGAACCTGTCGGTGGTGCTCCAGCTTCATTTGTTGTCGTACCACGAGTATTCGGTTTTTGACGTTTCTGCTGATTACTGCGGCCTTTCGGTGCATTTGCACGCTCTTCGTGACGCTTAACTGCGCGACGAATTTTTTGACTACGAGAACGTTCACGCTGACGCGAAGTATTGTTCGCATCAAGATCAAGCATTGTCTCTTTCTCAGCAGGAAGTTCTACTAATGTTCTTAAGTAGTTAACTTCTGTTAGATCAAGCTCTTTCCAACCGCCACGAGGTAATTTCTTATCTAAGTAGATATCACCATAACGAACACGCTTAAGACGGCTTACCGTGGTATCTTGCGATTCCCACAAACGACGAACTTCACGGTTACGACCTTCGTTGATTGCTACATAGAAAGTGTGGTTCATACCTTCACCGCCAGCATAAACAACATCTTCGAAACGAGCCATACCATCTTCAAGCTTAACGCCGCGAACTACATTCTTAACTTTGTCTTCGTTGATTTCACCAAAAACACGAACCAAGTATTCACGCTCAACTTGACGGCTAGGGTGCATCAAACGGTTAGCAAGTTCACCATCCGTTGTAAAAAGTAGTAAACCAGAAGTGTTCGCATCAAGACGACCCACTGAAATCCAACGAGAACCACGGATTTTTGGCAAGCGATCAAATACGGTACGACGACCTTCAGGATCGTTACGTGTACACAACTCCCCTTCCGGTTTGTAATACGCAAGTACACGACATACAACTTCTTCCGAAGCTTTACCAGAAACAGTATGACCATCAATACGGATAACCGCACTTTCGTCTTCTAGGCGCTCACCTAGTTTAGCAACTTGACCATTAATACTAACACGACCCGCTTTAATCAAAGCTTCAAGTTCACGACGAGAACCGTGACCTGCGCGTGCTAGAACCTTCTGTATTTTTTCGCTCATTTATCTACTATCTACCTAATTGTCGTCTTCACAGACGTCGAATGAATATTTTTGCGATCGAATCGCGGTCGCGTATTATCGCAAATTCAATGAAAAAAAGCATCTGTTATTTCGACAAATGCAGATGCTCGTTATCAAATCAGTTTTATTCAAACGGTACCGTATCACCAGCACCAATACGTGAAATCGTGACATCGTCTTCACTAAAATCAACAACCGTAGTTGGTTGCTCACCTAAATAGCCACCATTTAAGATCACATCAACGGCATGCTCTAGACTGTCACGAATCTCTTCTGGATCGGATTCAGTATGGCTATTACCAGGAAGAATCAATGACGTAGACATTAAAGGTTCACCAAGAGCTTCAAGAAGATCTAAGGCAATTTGATTGTCAGGGATACGAATACCGATCGTCTTTCTTTTTGCATTCATCAAACGACGCGGCACTTCTTTAGTCCCTTTAAAAATAAAGGTGTATGGCCCCGGGGTATTGCTTTTCAATAAGCGGAACGCAGTATTATCGACTCGTGCATACAGTGAAATTTCAGAAAGATCACGACATAACAGCGTGAAGTTATGCTTGCTATCTAAACGACGAATTTGGCAAATACGCTCTAACGCTTGCTTGTTTTCTAACTGACAACCCAATGCGTAACCGGAATCGGTTGGATAGACCACAATCCCGCCATTACGAATGATTGCTACGGCTTGACTGATCAAGCGAGCCTGAGGGTTTTCAGGGTGTACGTAAAAAAACTGGCTCATTGTAATTCCTCATTATCGAGTCTCTCGACTCTATCTGTGTGGCGTACTTATTGTTCTAAAGGTTTTTCTTTCTCAATAAGAGCCCAATCTTGCCATACTGGCTCAACCCCAGAAGGGAGCCAGAGGTTTCTTCCTAACTCCATCCAAGGTGATGGATAGTGAAAGTCGCTGCCTTGGGAGGCTAATAGTTTGTATTGTATAGCATAATCCGCCAAGTTGCGCCTTTCTTGCTGAGCTTGTTGTGGTTGAGCAACTTCCATTGCATCCCCACCCGCTTCAACATAGGCGCTTAGTAAACGCTTAACCCACTTAGCAGTCAACCCATATCGCCCAGGGTGAGCCAATACAGCTTGCCCACCAGCAGCATGAATCGCTTCTACCGCATCCGTCATTGAACACCATGTCGGTGGCACATAACCTGGATTATTCCGCGTTAAAAATTTCTTGAACACTTGCTGCATTGTTTTGGCGTAGCCGTTATCGACTAACCATTTAGCAAAATGAGCACGCGTAACAGGAGCGTCTCCCGCAATAGCTTGCACCTCTTCAAGCACACCTTCACGTGTTGCCTTACTCAATCGCTCTGCAATTAACGCAGCACGTGAAACTCGATGCGCTTTTTGGCGCTCAATAAGCGCCGCAAGTTCCGCGGAATTAGGGTCAACATTCAATCCAACAATATGAATATCTTTATTTTGCCAAACCGTCGAAATTTCAATGCCATTAATCAATTGAATCGGTAGTTGGTTGTCTTCAATGTAACGATGCGCAACCGGCAAACCATCCAAAGTATCGTGATCTGTGATCGCCAACACTTCGATATTAAAACCCAAAGCGCGATCGATTAATTCGCTAGGTGAAAACCGACCATCAGAAGCGGTTGTGTGACTGTGTAGATCTATTCTCATTATTCATTACTTTTCGGCTTGACTTTTTACCTCCGCACTAGTTAACTAGTACGCAAATACACTAAATCATTTTTTGGGTTCACTATGTTACAAGAATTTAACCAAAACCATAAAGACAAACTTTCAGTTAATGCAACTGATCTTAGTTGGTGGCGCACTTGGACAAGTTCTTGGTGGGCTAACGTATACTTTTAATTAATAAAATCTATACATTTAGCCCGCTCAATGAGCGGGCTTTTTATTTTGCTGTACATCTCACACTCAACTGAACAATAAAACATCGATATCGGAAGATTGCAGATTGGGTGCGTTCTCGCTTTATGCGACTATGTAGGCAGGAAGAATTAATAAATATTACTCAAGGAGGTCTTGTGAACAAGGCCATTGAAATTAAGAAGCTAGGAAAAGTCGACGTCTTGCATACCTCTATTCCGTATGCTCAAGATCCAACTCGTCTATTCCATACATTATGTGAAAACAAAACCGACAGTCTTTTACTTGAGTCTGCTGAGATTGATTCAAAACAGAATCTTAAAAGCCTATTACTGATTGACGCAGCAGTTCGAATTGTCTGTCATGGGCACAAGGTTGTATTTAATGCCCTAACAGACAATGGGCGTAACCTAATTAAACACTTAGCGCGTAACATCCATCAACACATCTCATCCCAACTTGAAGAGAATACGCTTACTATTATCTACCAAGATGATAACGCTTCTGATGATTCAACGAATAACCTCTGCCTAGATGAGGACAGTCGCCTAAGAGAAGCGTCTTCATTTGATGCTCTGCGCTTAGTGCAACACAGTTTCAACTTAGAGAACCAAGACAAACATGCGATCTTCATTGGTGGTCTATTCGCTTATGATTTAGTCGCAAGCTTTGAACCTCTTGGCAATGCGAAAGCAACGAACCAGTGTCCAGACTATGTCTTCTACGTGGCTGAAACCTTGATGATCGTCGATCATCAAACAGAATCCTGCTCACTTCAAGCTAGTCTATTTGAATCTACTCAGGTAGAAAAATGTCAACTTGAGCAGCGCCTAGAGCAGATTAATCACCAATGCCAATCTCTAGCAAATCTACCTGCTGCTCAAACCGTTGAGTGCACAGATGCGGTTCCAAGCGTCAGTGATGAAGATTTTTGCCAAACCGTTCGTGATTTAAAAGAGTTTGTTGTGAAAGGTGATGTGTTCCAAGTTGTGCCTTCACGCCGTTTTACTCTCCCTTGCCCTTCTCCCCTTGCCGCATACAAAGCATTGAAAGAGAGTAATCCAAGCCCTTACATGTTCTATATGCAAGATGAGCTATTTACCCTTTTCGGGGCATCACCAGAAAGCGCATTGAAATACGAAACAGACACAAACCAAGTTGAGATCTACCCAATAGCCGGAACTCGTCGACGCGGAAAACATGCAAACGGCAGTATCAATTTTGACTTAGACAGCCGAATTGAACTTGAACTTCGCACAGACAAAAAAGAGAACGCTGAACACATGATGTTGGTCGATTTAGCTCGTAATGATGTAGCAAGAATCAGCGCCGCTGGCACTCGTCATGTTGCTGACTTACTCAAGGTAGACCGCTATAGCCACGTCATGCATCTCGTTTCTCGCGTGGTTGGGCAACTAAGAGAAGATCTTGACGCTCTTCATGCGTATCAAGCGTGCATGAACATGGGAACCCTGACTGGCGCACCTAAGATCAGAGCAATGCAATTGATTCGTGATGTCGAACAAGCTCGTCGAGGCAGTTACGGTGGTGCTGTAGGTTACTTAACCGGTGAAGGCGATTTAGATACCTGCATTGTGATTCGTTCGGCTTATGTTGAAAACGGAATGGCACAAGTTCAAGCGGGAGCTGGCGTGGTGTTTGATTCCGACCCACAAGCAGAAGCAGACGAAACTCGCGGCAAAGCTCAAGCTGTTATTTCTGCCATTCAAGATGCACACCGCAAACCAGAAGTCGCATCTAAAAACGCCCAACAGCAGGAGTCATAAGCATGGCTAATATCGTCTTTGTCGATAACTTCGACTCCTTTACTTATAACCTAGTTGATCAATTCCGCTCACTAGGTCATCAAGTGACTATTTATCGAAACAACATTGCCGCTACGGTGATAGCAGAAGCCGTTAATCAACTCGATAACCCACTGGTTTTATTGTCACCGGGCCCTGGCGCACCATCAGAAGCGGGTTGTATGCCTGAACTGATCACAGCACTAAAAGGCAAAGTACCGATGATTGGTATCTGCCTTGGACACCAAGCCATTGTTGAAGCTTATGGCGGCACAGTTGCGGGCGCAGGTGAAATCATTCATGGTAAGGTTTCGATGATGGAACACAGCAATCACTCGACCTATCAAGGTTTACCCTCTCCACTTGCGATTGCGCGTTATCACTCACTCGTGGCAACTCATGTGCCACCAACATTAACCATTACCGCCGAAGTGGATGGTTTAGTAATGTCAGTAGTTCATGAACAAGACAAAATTTGCGGCTTTCAGTTTCACCCAGAATCAATTATGACGACTTACGGAGCAACACTGCTTTCCAACGCAATTGAATGGGCTTTAGACGAAACACACGCCTAAACGGATTTAGAGGAAAAAATTATGGAATCAACAATGGAAAGCATCATCAACAAATTGTACGACCAACAATCTTTGACTCAGCAAGAGAGTCACCAGCTTTTTGATGTCATTATTCAAGGTGAATTAGATCCGATTTTGATGGCGGCAGCTCTTACGGCTCTAAAAATAAAAGGCGAGACACCAGATGAAATCGCAGGTGCCGCAAAAGCGCTACTTGCCAATGCGAGCCCTTTCCCTCGCCCTGATTATGACTTCGCCGACATCGTTGGCACAGGTGGCGACGGTTCAAACACCATTAATATTTCAACCACTGCTGCGTTTGTTGCGGCGGCATGTGGCGTAAAAATCGCAAAACATGGCAACCGTGGCGTATCAAGTAAATCTGGATCATCGGATCTACTTGACTCATTTGGTATCAACCTTGCGATGAGCGCAGAAAACACTCGTAAAGCCGTCGATGATCTTGGTGTCGCTTTCTTGTTCGCACCGCAATACCACGGTGGCATCCGTCACGCGATGCCTGTTCGTCAAACCATGAAAACGCGCACTCTCTTTAATATTTTAGGGCCATTGATCAACCCTGCTCGTCCTAACATCGAGTTAATGGGCGTCTATGATGCGTCACTGGTTCGTCCTATCGCGGAAACCATGTTACAAATGGGAATGAAACGAGCGGCAGTAGTACATGGTAGTGGCCTAGATGAAGTCGCGATTCATGGCGAAACCTTAGTAGCTGAAATCAAAGATGGAAAAATCACAGAGTACACACTTCAGCCCGAAGATTTTGGATTAGAAACTTACCCGCTTGACGCCATTAAAGGTGGAGAGCCAGAAGAGAATCGCGCAATCATTACCGACATGCTGACAGGCAAAGGAACCGATGCTCAATTAGGTGCCGTTGCTGCCAATGTCGCTTTATTACTGCGCCTATTTGGACGAGAAGATCTCAAAGCAAATACCCAACATGCGATTGAGGTAATGAATTCAGGCAAAGCCTTTGAGCTAGTACAACAACTCGCGCAACGAGGATAAATAGATGACATCGAGATCAGAAGCCAAAGCAGAACAACTTTCAGAGCACATCTCTATTGAAAATACCGAGATGGCTGAAGTGCTGGTAAAAATTGTCAACGACAAACACAAATGGATTGAGGCGAGAAAACAGTCTCAACCTCTAGAAAGCTTTAAAGCATCGTTGGTTCCATCCGACCGAGATTTCTACGCGGCGCTCTCTGGTGATAAAGCGGCCTTTATACTGGAATGTAAAAAAGCATCGCCTTCTAAAGGGTTAATTCGCGATAACTTTGACCTTGATTACATTGCCTCGGTTTATAACAACCACGCCAGTGCAATATCAATTTTGACCGATGAGAAATACTTCCAGGGTAATTTCGATTTTTTACCCCAAGTTCGTAATCAGGTCACACAGCCGATTTTGTGTAAAGACTTCATGGTGGATATCTACCAAGTCTATCTAGCTCGCCATTATAGTGCCGATGCCATTTTACTGATGCTGTCCGTACTTAATGATCAGCAATACCGTGAACTTGCAGAAGTGGCTCATTCACTAGGGCTAGGCATTTTAACAGAAGTCAGCAATGAAGAAGAACTTGAACGCGCAGTGGCACTGAAAGCGAAAGTGATTGGAATTAATAACCGTAACTTACGCGACCTATCAACAGACTTGAATCGCACCAAAGAGTTAGCGCCATTACTTCCTAAAGGCACCACCATCATTTCGGAATCGGGTATTTATACCCACCAGCAAGTTCGAGAACTCTCCGAGTTTGCGTCTGGCTTCCTTATCGGCAGCTCTATTATGGCTGAAGATGACATTGAATTAGCCGTCAGAAGTGTCACTCTAGGCGAAAATAAAGTGTGTGGATTAACTCATCCCGACGACGCAGCCAAAGCTTATCAAGCAGGTTCCGTCTTTGGTGGTCTTATTTTTGTCGAAACATCCAAACGCTTTGTGAATCCGGAATCAGCCCGAATCGTAATGAGCGGTGCACCACTTAAATATGTGGGTGTTTTCCAAAACCAATCTATTGAGCAAGTCTCATCTTATGCCACTGAGCTTGGGTTAAGCGCGGTGCAACTGCATGGTGAGGAAGATCAACACTATGTCGACGCATTGAAAGCCTTACTACCGTCCTCAACTGAGATTTGGAAAGCCTATGGCGTTGCTGAAACGATGCCTAGCTTACTCGCCTCTCACATTGACCGTCATTTATTGGATGCCAAAGTCGGCAATCAATCTGGTGGAACAGGAGTGAGTTTCGATTGGGAACTCATCAATGACACAAACAACATTATGTTGGCGGGCGGATTATCGCCACAAAACGCAAGACAAGCAGCAGCATTGGGCTGTTTAGGTTTGGATTTCAACTCTGGCGTAGAATCACAGCCGGGAACAAAAGACAGTCAAAAACTACAACATGCGTTTGCTGAAGTTCGAGCGTATTAACCACAGCTGAATCCGTAGCAATACTGAGCAGTAAAACGAGTGCTAAAGAACGAATAAATAGCAAATCAACCAAATTAAATGCTGATGTATTAACAATACCAACCGATATGTCAGCAACAAAAAGATAAAAAAGGGATGTAATCATGGCGAAACTTGATGCTTATTTTGGCGAATACGGTGGACAATACGTACCACAAATCTTAGTACCTGCACTGGACCAACTGGAGCAAGCTTTTATTGATGCTCAAAAAGATCCTGAATTTCAATCTGAATTCATGACGCTATTGCAAGAGTATGCAGGTCGCCCAACCGCACTCACCCTAACTCGTAATTTGACTAAGGGCACAAAAACAAAACTTTATCTAAAACGTGAAGATTTGCTTCATGGTGGCGCTCATAAAACCAACCAAGTATTAGGCCAAGCGTTACTTGCGAAACGTATGGGTAAAAAAGAGATCATTGCAGAGACTGGTGCTGGTCAGCACGGTGTTGCCACTGCTCTAGCGTGTGCGCTGCTTGATCTAAAATGTCGAGTTTACATGGGTGCAAAAGATGTGGAACGTCAGAGTCCTAACGTGTTCCGTATGAAATTAATGGGAGCGGAAGTCATTCCTGTTCATTCAGGCTCTGCAACCTTAAAAGACGCGTGTAACGAAGCACTGCGTGATTGGTCTGCAAGCTATGAAGAGGCTCACTACTTATTAGGTACAGCTGCGGGCCCTCACCCTTTCCCAACCATTGTACGTGAATTCCAACACATGATTGGCGAAGAGACGAAGAACCAAATCCTAGCTCGCGAAGGTCGTCTGCCTGATGCGGTTATTGCTTGTGTCGGTGGCGGTTCTAACGCTATTGGCATGTTTGCGGATTTCATTGAAGAAGAAAATGTACGCTTAATTGGGGTTGAACCCGCAGGTAAAGGTATCGATACCGACCAACATGGCGCGCCTCTAAAACACGGTAAAACAGGTATTTTCTTCGGTATGAAATCGCCTTTGATGCAAGATCCTAACGGTCAAGTAGAAGAGTCATACTCAGTATCTGCCGGGCTTGATTTTCCATCTGTTGGCCCACAGCACGCCTACTTAAACTCGATTGGTCGAGCGCAGTATGAATCCATTACCGATGATGAAGCACTAGAGACGTTTCAGCTATTAGCTCGTAAAGAGGGAATTATTCCAGCACTAGAATCAGCACATGCTTTGGCTTACGCAATCAAGATGGCTCAAGACGAACCAGAAAAAGAGCAATTGCTTGTCGTCAACCTTTCAGGACGTGGAGATAAAGACATTTTCACTGTACATGACATTCTTGAACAACAAGCTGCAAATAAAGCAGACAACAAAGAAGGAGCGCTATAATGGATCGCTATCAAACACTATTTCAGCGCTTAGCTGGCAAACAACAAGGCGCTTTTGTTCCTTTCGTCACTATTGGCGATCCAAGCCCAGAGCTCTCTTTGCAGATCATGCAAACACTGGTTGAATCGGGTGCAGATGCGCTGGAGCTTGGCATTCCATTCTCAGATCCTCTTGCAGACGGGCCAACCATTCAAGGGGCGAACATCCGAGCTTTAGAGTCAAAAACCACTCCAAGTATCTGTTTTGACCTGATCGCAAAAATCAGATCTCAACATCCAGATCTTCCAATCGGCTTATTGATGTACGCTAACCTTGTATTTGCGGGTGGAATCGAGAATTTCTATCAACGATGCGCTGAGGCGGGAGTTGATTCTGTATTAATCGCAGATGTTCCTACCAATGAGAGTGCCGAGTTCGTCGCCGCTGCTGAAAAACATGGTGTGCATCCGATTTTTATCGCCCCACCGACAGCAAGTAATGAAACTCTGAAATCGGTATCTGACCTTGGGGGTGGCTACACTTACCTACTTTCACGTTCAGGGGTAACAGGAGCAGAAACCAAAGCGAATATGCCTGTTACGGCTTTATTAGAGCGCCTCAATACATTTGACGCACCACCAGCCCTACTTGGCTTTGGTATATCGCAGCCTGAACAGGTTCAAGAGGCCATTCAAGCTGGAGCAGCAGGCGCAATCTCTGGGTCAGCTGTCGTTAAAATTATTGAGAGTCACCTTGAACAGCCAGAGAAGATGCTTAGCCAGCTTTCGAGCTTTGTCTCCTCAATGAAAGCGGCAACTCAAAGATAAACAGTAGGTGAAATAATGATCTGAACTCTGGATCTGACTTACACACGACTTGAACAAAAAGAGTACGATTTTGTGCTCTTTTTTTGCTCTCCTCGCCCATAACACAATAACAATCACCGACTCAAAAAATAACATTCAACACAAAATGTTGTTAAATTTAAGATCTAAAAATCAACTCCCATCACCCCCTCACAAGTGTTAACAATCCACTTGTTTTCATAATTCACAATTCATATAGCTAGCATTCACTTTATAAATAAAACACATAAACAATGTGGCACAAACCTCAGCAATCGGTTGCCAGCGTGTGCAATTTAACCCAACGGTACATAAAACAGCACTTTGAGACCATGCGCAATTGTTCTCTCATTGCTAAATATGAAAATTAAGTGTAAAACTACTGCGAGATATTAGTCCACATCTATGCCGTACAGTAGAGACTAATACTGGGAAATTACAATTAAATAGCACAGAGGTTATGGAAGTGTTAAAACAAAACAATTTATTAAGCAACATCGGTGTCCAAGTTGTCATCGCTATGATCATTGGTACTGCCGTTGGTGCCATGATGGGTGAAAGCGCGACAATCTTTGCTCCACTAGGCGCAATCTTTATTAATTTAATCAAAATGCTGGTTATACCTTTAGTCGCAGTTGCACTTATTTCTGGTGCTGCTGGTCTAGGTAATAGCTCTTCTGCTGGTAAAGTTGGTGTGACTACTCTTGGTTACTTCGCTTTGACATCAGCTCTTGCGGTGACACTTGCTCTAATTATGGGTGAGGTTTTCGAACCAGGACGTGGTATCGACGTATCTGGCGTCGAAGGCATGTTCTCTGCTGAATACGCTTCTAAAGGTGAACTACCTACTTTTTGGGCTACCATCACTGGTATGATCCCAACCAACGTTTTCCAATCACTGAACGAAGCTAACATTCTTCAAATTCTTGTTTTCTGCCTATTTTTTGGTATCGCTATCTCGAAACAAGCAAAAGAGAAACGTGAGCCAATTATCAATGGCGTGAACGCAATCGTTGATGCAATGGTATGGATGATCAACAAAGTGATGATCATCGCTCCACTGGGTGTGTTTGGTCTTATGGCTGAAGCTGTCGGCACATTTGGTTTCGGCGCACTGATGGTCGTATTCAAACTGTTCGTCGTTTATGTTGCTGCTATCTTAATCTTTGGTTTTGTTGCTTACCCGCTAATGATCCAAATATTCACTAAGACGTCTGCTAAGAAATTCTTAACCGCAATGAAGAAACCTCAAGCCGTTGCTCTGTCAACTGCATCTTCAATGGCGACACTTCCAGTAACAATGGAAACCTGCGAAAAAGAGCTAGGCGTGCGTAACTCAACAGCATCTTTTGTTCTTCCTCTTGGTGCCACCATTAATATGTCGGGCAACGCAATCTACTACGGCCTTGTTGCGATTTTCTTTGCACAGCTATTCAACATCGACCTTTCGATGGGCGCATACATCGCAATCATCATCACTTCAACACTGGGTGCTGTTGGTCAAGCGGGCGTTCCTGGACCTTCGTTCCTAGTTGTAGCTGTACTACTTGCTGCTGGCATCCCAATCGAAGGTCTACCGCTATTGTTCGCTCTTGACCGTATTTTCGATATGATCCGTACTGCACTAAACATCACGGGCGATGCTGCTTGTGCTGTTATCGTTGATTCATTAATTGAAGATGACGTTGTGAAAGCAGAACTAGAGAAACAACAAGCTTAAACCTAAGCTCAAAAGCTTAATTGTCATAGAA
The DNA here is from genome assembly GCF_013114135.1 of Vibrio sp. 03-59-1. Lineage (NCBI taxonomy): Bacteria > Pseudomonadati > Pseudomonadota > Gammaproteobacteria > Vibrionales > Vibrionaceae > Vibrio > Vibrio sp. 03-59-1. Next base: position 36,753 of record NZ_VTYA01000007.1, on the reverse strand, counting down.
AGCTGCTCTATTTTGAGCAGCTTTTTTTATTCGCAATTAACCGAAAATAATGTCACGAATTAAAACACTCCCACTCTAATTGTCCCCTTTTATCCGACCGAAACAGGCTAACTAATTAAAAACATTCAAACTATGAAAGTTTTTTCCTTGGTAACAGGTCTTAAACAGAGATAACATTACAAAATCATTAACTTGCCATACAATAAATCACAACAATACTTAAACGCACTGTTGCCGTTTAACCAAAATGGATTTTTGACATTATGAAACGATTTTTTTTGCTCCTTTGTACATCCCTACTCTCTCTGTCGTCCCATGCCGCATCATGGCAAGAAATTGAAGCAAAAGCGGAAGGCCAAGTGGTCTATTTTCATGCTTGGGGTGGAAGCCAAGAAATCAACCAGTATTTACGTTGGGCTGGACAAGAGCTAAACAGTCGCTATGGCATCACTTTTAAACATGTGAAAGTGGCAGACATATCAGAAACGACGGCTCGTTTATTAGCTGAAAAAACAGCCGGAAAGAGTGATGGCGGCAGTGTCGACATGGTATGGATCAACGGCGAAAACTTTAAGTCGATGAAAAACAGCAATCTACTCTTTGGTCCTTTCGTTGACACTTTACCGAGTTGGGAATATGTAAACCAAGATTTCCCTGTTGATTTTGACTTTTCTGAACCAACCGATGGACTAGAAGCGCCGTGGGGAATCGGTCAACTGGTATTTATTCACGACCAAGCGACATTGAATAATCCTCCTTCTTCTTTTAGTGAATTACTCAGCTACAGCAAAGCCTTTCCTAACCGAATCGCCTACCCAAAACCACCTGAGTTTCATGGGACAAGCTTTCTGAAAGCGCTGCTTATTGAACTGACTCGTAACGATGCGACACTTCAAAAACCGGTTAATGACGCCGACTTCTCGCTTGTTACCGCTTCGCTATGGAAATACCTAGACGAATTACACAAAACCGCTTGGCGTCAAGGTAAGCAGTTTCCTGCTGGATCATCAGAAATGCTTCAACTACTTGATGATGATCAGATCGATCTCGCGATCACGTTTAATCCAAATGGTGTTTTCTCTGCTCAAGCGAGTGGCAAATTAGCAGAGACAACTCAAGCATACGCTTTTGAGACAGGCGCACTGAGCAATATTCACTTTTTGGCTATTCCATGGAATGCCTCAGCAAAAGAAGGGGCTCAAGTTGCTATTAACTTCCTTTTAAGCCCAGAAGCACAATCACGCAAAGGCGACCTGAATATTTGGGGCGATCCATCTATCCTACAGTCGCAATATTTAACAGGCAGTGCGAAAAATACCAAACTATTCAAATCAGTTGCTGAGCCGCATCCAAGTTGGCAAGTTGCACTGGAAAAAGAGTGGCTTAAACGCTACGGAAAATAAAATAGGTCATCACTATCATCTTAATTAAAACGATTAACGCACCACTAAAAATTCAGTTAGGCCCTCAATGTTAAGGGGGCTTTACCTACTGATTATGACGGTATGCATTGTGCCTATCGCGCCAGGTATTGTCGGGGTTATTTTATCGTCACTTGGCTATATTCCTGCGATAGGTCTAAGCCAAGTTTCGCTTAACGGCTATCTAGCGGTTTTTCAATGGAGTGGCAGCGCGCAATCTTTAGGTTTGACCGTTTTCAGCACTCTTACGAGCAGTCTTCTCACTTGCTTGATCACTTTCGCCATTCTACAAAATAGCTGGCAAAGTACTGTCTGGAAAAAGATAGAGAACCTCCTGTCGCCACTACTGGCAATGCCACATGTTGCGTTTGCCATCGGTTTTGCTTTCCTGTTCTCACCTACGGGAATGCTTGCTCGCTTGATTGAGCCTTTAGCTCAGTGGCTACCTTTCATCAGTGACCCTTCTTCTCAGAGTTGGCTCATTAAAAACGCTTACGCTCTGGGACTAACCTTAGTTCTGGTCATCAAAGAGGTTCCTTTTCTGTTGCTTATGAGCATTCCCATCATTCAGCAACTTCATATCGACCAAACACACAAAGTGGCCAGTAGTTTAGGTTACACACCAGCCCAGATGTGGTGGAAGTGTGTATTACCACAATGGCTCACCAAAATTCGCTTCCCGATGATGGCGATTATTGCTTACAGTGCGTCCGTCGTTGATGTGGGTTTGATTGTGGGCCCAACCAACCCGCCAACATTTGCGGTATTAGTGTGGCAGTGGTTTAGTGATCCAGACTTAAGTTTGCTACCCAGAGCGGGGGCAGGGGCAATGTTGCTATTCGCACTTACACTAGTGCTGATTGGGTTTGCTCGATTAGTCGAGCATCTCGTGACCAGTTACAGCAGACATTGGCAAGTATCAGGCCGTTCTGGCGTAAGCTTTCCGGGCCTTAGCCTATTCATAGGTTTAGCTAGCATCAGTATCATGACGCTTCCTCTCATGCTGCTATGGAGTTTTGCTCAACGCTGGCGATTCCCTGACCTATTCCCAACGCAACTAAGCACTCGATTTTGGATGACTGAGTGGCAAAACGTGGTGCCTACCATCGTTGATAGCACTCTCATTGCCATACTCGCCGCAACCATCGCCCTATTTTTCGCCATTATTTGTCATGAATACCGAGAAAAAAATCGCTGGCATGTGCCGGGCATTGTGATTGCTATCCCTATGCTGGTGCCTCAACTATCCATTTTATTCGGCATTCAGATCACCACACTCTATTTTTCTGGCGATGCCTATTTCTTCTGGGTGACATGGTCACATATCTTCTTTGCGTTTCCTTTCGTTTTTTTAGCACTAGACGGCCCATGGCGCAGTTACGATCCGCGTATCTCACAAGCGGCTCTAAGTTTAGGAAAAACGCCACTGCATGTGTGGCTAAAAATCAAAGCGCCTATTCTTTTTCCTGCCATCATGTTTGCTTGGGCAGTCGGCATGAGTGTCAGCCTAGCGCAATATTTACCTACTCTCATGCTGGGAGCAGGCAGAATTTCAACCTTAACAACGGAAGCGGTTGCCTTAGCTAGCGGCTATGATCGACGTGTCACTGCTATTTATGCCATGTGGCAAGCTCTTCTGCCGTTTATTTTCTTCTCTTTTGCGGTGCTTGTGAGTCGCCTTCATCTCGCAAAAACTCGTTCTCACCATCAGCAACCTCAAATTGTTCGGAAGCCATTAAAACATGACTCTATGCATAAAAAACCTCGCCATATCTAAACATAAAGGCGATCTGCTATTTCCTGTCATCTCGACCCAAGTTAAAGCTGGAGAAGTATTAACCTTGATGGGCCCAAGTGGTTGTGGGAAATCAACGTTATTAAGCGCTATTGCAGGTCATCTATCTCCCGATTTCACGGCACAAGGAACGATAGCGCTTTGTGGTAACACTATTGGCGATCTACCACCACACAAGCGCCAAGTGGGGATTCTATTTCAAGAAGACCTCCTTTTCCCGCACCTTATCATTTGGGAAAATCTTGCGTTTGCACTGCCAAATAGAATCAAAGGAAACGAGCGTAAAGATGCTGCCATGGCGGCTTTAGACAAAGTGGGTCTATTAGAACTTGCCCATGCACTCCCCGACCAAATTTCTGGTGGGCAGCGAGCAAGGGTCAGTTTAGTACGCATGTTATTGGCTCAACCCAAACTGGCATTATTAGATGAACCATTCAGTAAATTAGATAAAGAGCTAAGAGTTCAGTTTCGTGATTGGGTATTTACGCAGCTTAAACACGCCAATATACCAACAATAATGGTGACGCATGACAGTGACGATGTACCACCAAATAGCCAGTGCTTAACGTGGCCATGGGGAGATAGTCATGCTTGATCGCTTTAGTATCCAAATCATTCGCCAACCCCTCACCTTCGCGGCTAAGTACGCGAATACCGCAGGGCTTACCGCCAATCAAATCACGGTTGCGGGCTTCGCTTTCGGTTGTTTAGCCTTTCCTGCTCTACTTTTTCAGCAGTATCAGTGGGCCTTGTTGTTCATTGTTATCAATCGAATATTCGATGGTTTAGACGGGGCTCTTGCGAGAATTCAAGGGATCACAGACTCTGGTGGCTTCTTAGATATCAGTTTAGATTTTTTATTTTATTCGCTTGTTCCGTTCGGCTTTGTACTGGCAAACCCCGATCAAAACGCTATTGCTGGCGCTCTGCTTATCTTTTCGTTCATTGGCACCGGCAGTAGTTTTCTCGCTTTTGCTGTTATGGCAGGAAAGAGAAACATTAATAATCCGGTCTATAGTAATAAGTCCCTCTATTACATGAGCGGATTAACTGAAGGAACAGAAACTATTGGCTGTTTTGTGTTGTTCTGTTTATTTCCTTCTCAATTTGCAAATATCGCTTATGTGTTTTCAGCGCTTTGCTGGATCACAACCTTCACCCGAATTTGGTCTGGATTTCATACCATTAAAGCAGATGAAAAACAGACGTCTTAGACAATGAGAGGAACAGTAAATGGTGAGGGATACCAAATATTCAAATTGATTTTCAAATTGAATATTTTTGGCATAAAAGCGATAAAATAGCGTTAAAACTTTGGCATTTGTTTTGCTAGTTATTCTTCATACACAGTAGTGACCAGTATCGAAATTGCTGACAAACTACTCAGACATGGAGTACAAGTTATGACTGTTCAAAGACACACATACTACGGGCTCATCCATCACGGAATCAAAGCCCTGCTACTAGACAGAATTGGTCACTTTACTGAAAGTGAATACCATCAATACTTAGACTTAATGACAGGAAAATCTTCATGCTTTGCGATGAGTTGTGAAGAGCTTCACTCGACTGTTGAGAACTTACGAAGCGAAGGTTACTTGGAAGATATAAAAGGGTTAATCCCACAATTCCAATCTACAAGTATGATGAAATAACGATCTTTGCTTATTTTTTGTATCCAATTGTCACTATCTGTTTTGCATTGGGGCACTTTTCGTTAGACTGTGCCCAATTACTTAAATAGGATATATCTTGCAACATGAAGCAAATAATTGATTTTATTCCACTAATAATATTTTTCGCCCTTTACAAGATGTATGACATCTATACCGCAACTGGCGCATTAATTGTGGCATCAGCAATTCAGATTGCTATTACTTACTTCATCTACAAAAAAGTTGAAAAGATGCAAGTCATCACCTTTTTAATGGTGGCCATATTTGGTGGCATGACGATCTTCCTGCATGATGAAAACTTCATCAAGTGGAAAGTGACGATTGTTTACACTCTTTTTGCGCTTGGGCTTTTGATCAGCCATATGATAGGCAAATCGGCAATCAAAGGGATGCTAGGCAAAGAGATTACGCTTCCTGATTCAGTCTGGAACAAAATTAACTGGGCATGGGTTGTTTTCTTTAGCTTCTGTGCAGCATTGAACGTTTATGTTGCATTTAGCTTACCACTCGATGTATGGGTCAATTTCAAAGTATTCGGCCTACTTGCTGCAACCTTCGCGTTTACCTTATTAACTGGTGTTTATATCTATAAGCATCTGCCAAAAGATCAACAGCTACCGGAAGACCAGGCATCTAATGATAAAAATGATGGTTAAGCTTTATCATTAGATGATCAATAGATTATTTTTGATATAATCCCGCCATTAAATTTTCAGCGACCGTATTGGTCGCTGATTCGTTTGTCGTTTCGGAACCCTCTAAACATGACTCAAGAAATCAACTCGCCAAAAGGCCAACTTCTTCTTCGTACACTTGCTATGCCTGCAGACACTAATGCTAACGGTGATATTTTCGGTGGCTGGATCATGTCACAGCTCGATCTCGCAGGTGCTATTCTGGCAAAAGAAATTTCTTGCGGCCGTGTTGTTACCGTATCAGTTTCAAGTATCACTTTTAAACAGCCAGTGAGCGTTGGTGATGTGGTGTGTTGTTACGGTGAATGTACTCGAATTGGCCGCACTTCTATGTCTGTCAATCTTGAAGTTTGGATTAAACCTGTGAAGATTGATGGCATCGGGGATCGATACCAAGTCTGTGAAGCGACATTTAATTATGTTGCAATCGACAGTGAAGGCCGCCCTCGCCCAGTAAATCAAGGATAGATTCACAAAATAGCGCTCAATTCGAGGTTAAAGGTGTGAACTTCCAGTACATTGAACGGACTAACTTAGCTGTATAAGCATTTATAGAAGTCAGACATAAAGTAAGGATATTGAATATGTGGTATGTCATCTTTTCACAAGACGTAGAAAACTCTTTAGAAAAACGTATGAGCGTGCGCGCGCAGCATTTAGAACGCTTACAGCTACTGCAAGATGAAGGCCGCCTACTGACTGCGGGTCCTATGCCAGCCATCGATTCAGATAATCCGGGTGAAGCGGGTTTTACTGGATCTACTGTTATCGCACAATTCAACTCCCTTGCCGAAGCTCAGACATGGGCTGATGCCGATCCTTACATCGGTGCTGGTGTGTATGAAAATGTTATTGTGAAACCATTCAAAAAAGTGTTTTAGATGACCACAATTCGTATAGCCATTGCTCTCATGAGTTCTTTACTTGTTTTATCAGGTTGCGCATCAACCGAGGAGCAGGAAAAGCAACGAATGATAGAGCTTACCGCTCAAAGCCGAGCCAGTGTTCTTTCTGCTGGTTTACCGATTGAGCAAGGCCCGCTTTCAATCATGCGAGCGTCGGCTAAAAATGGTGTGGTTGAATTAATGATGCTCTATAACACCGACGCGAAAGGTGCGAAACCAATCGACAGCGTCATAAAAAGTAGCATGGATTATTACTGCAATAATGTTGAAGTGCTTCAAAACCTAGAGATAGGTGTGAGTTACCGAATTATGCTGAGAAACTCTCGCGGTCAGTTGATGGTCGATGAGCTTATCTCTCAGCAGCGCTGTGAAAGTTTATAGAACCTATTTCGCGTAGGCTGTTTGATGCAATGAAACGAAAAGGTTGATACCGGTTCTCTATTTAAATAGCGAATGTGTATCAACCTTTTTTATTTTAGGTCATTCCATTTTTGTATCAAATTAAGTAATCGCGCTAAGCATTCACACTAACGAATTAACGAACAAACAGAATTACCACCGCCCCTTTGACTAAACCCAGAACCTTTTAAGCCAGTTCTACGCGCAATTTCTTCGCCGCTGACACAAGGTTCGCGAGAGCTGCTTCTGTCTCTTTCCAATTACGGGTTTTTAGACCACAGTCAGGGTTTGCCCATAAGCGTTCTGCTGGGATTTTATCCGCCGCTTTACGAAGCAGATCTTCAATCCACTCTTGCGTTGGAATGTTTGGCGAATGAATGTCATAGACGCCAGGGCCAATTTCATTCGGATAGTTAAATTCCTCAAACGCTTTGAGCAACTCCATATTCGATCGTGATGTTTCAATGGTGATCACATCGGCATCTAAATCGGCCACTGACTGAATGATCTCATTAAATTCGCTGTAACACATATGAGTATGTATTTGTGTTTCTGGTTTTGCACTTGCCGCCGAAATCTTAAACGCATCCACAGCCCACTCAAGGTATTCTGCGTGATCACTCTTTTTCAACGGCAAGCCTTCACGGATTGCAGGTTCGTCAATTTGAATAATGTTAATACCTGCATCTTGAAGATCTGAAACCTCATCACGAAGCGCAAATGCCAATTGTTGGGCAATCTCTTTTCGGCTAATATCTTCACGAGGGAAAGTCCAACACAAAATCGTCACAGGGCCGGTTAGCATTCCTTTCATCTGTTTTGATGTTAAGGATTGCGCATAGGTAGACCACTCGACAGTCATTGGTTTTTCTCGTTCGATGTCTGCTACGACAATCGCCGGTTTAACGCAACGTGAACCATAACTTTGCACCCAGCCAAACTGAGTCGTTTGAAAGCCTTCAAGGTTCTCAGCAAAGTACTCAACCATATCGTTACGTTCCGCTTCACCATGAACAAGAACATCCAGATCCAAAGCTTCTTGGCGCTTAACCGCATCAGCAATATGACCTTTTAGCGCACTGTTGTACTCCGCTTCTGTCAATTTCCCTGTGCGATACGCATTGCGCTGAATTCGAATTTCCCCGGTTTGAGGAAATGACCCTATGGTTGTGGTCGGCAATAATGGAAGGCCAAGAACCTCTGCTTGATGCGCTGCACGTTCAGGGTATGCTGCGCTTCGTTCAGCCAAAGTCTTAGTAATTGAATTCAACCGAGCTTGCACCTTGGGTTTATTGACATGCACATCAGTACGACGAGCAACAATAGGTTGACTGTAAGTTTCACAAGCTAGAATTGCGTTTTGGTCGCCATCAAGCGCCGCCCCTAACAGGCTCACTTCGGTCACTTTTTGCTTCGCAAATGCAAACCAACTCTTCACTTCATCTGACAGTTTCTGTTCTAGCTCAAGATCTACCGGGCTATGAAGTAATGAACAAGAACTCGCAACCCACAACTTATCACCCAGCTTATCTTTCACTGGCTGTAGACGAGCTAATTCAGCACCTAAATCTGCTCGCCACACATTCCGCCCATTAATCACACCCGCAGAAAGTACCCACTCTTGCGGTAATTTTTCAACCACATAATCAAGTTGCTCTGGTGCGGCAGACAAATCAATATGCAGACCATTGACAGGCAGTTCAACGATTTTATCGAGGGTATCTGACACCGAATCAAAGTAGGTAGTTAAGAGTAGTTTCACATCACTTTGTAGGACTTGATAAGCAAGTTTGAATGAGTTCAGCCACTCTTTTTCTAGCTCTAGTGACAAAATTGGCTCATCAATTTGTATCCACTCCACCCCTAGTTTTGCGAGTTTTGCTAAAATAGTTTGATAAGCCGTAAGCAATCTCGGCAATAAGGTAAGTCGATCAAATCCCTCTTCAACCTCTTTACCAAGATACAAATAAGTCAGCGGACCTAACAGCACTGGCTTCACTTTGTGGCCAGCATTAATGGCTTGGCTTACCTCTTCAAATAACTGGGGCCAACTCACTTCAAAGGTGTCATCTTTACTGAATTCTGGCACGATATAGTGGTAATTAGTATTAAACCACTTTGTCATATCAGATGCTGCATTGCCTTCACCAGAATGATTGGAGCAACCACACTCAACTTGAGACTGACCACGACCAACGCGGAAAAGAGTATCCAGATCTGGAAATGCCTTTTCGCCCTCTTCTCCACCAGCATGTCGTTTTGGCGCATGACCAAGCAGTAATGTGGTTGTGAGAACGTGATCGTACCATGCAAAATCACCCGCGGTGGCAAAAGAGAGTTTTGCCTCAGCCTGAGTATTCCAGTTACGAAGCCTAAGTTCGCTTCCTAGTTCTTTCAAACCGTTTTGATCAATTTCGCCACGCCAATATTTTTCTAAAGCAAACTTCAGTTCTCGCTTCTCGCCAATACGTGGGTAGCCAAGAATGTGAGTGGTTGTTTTATTTTCTACTGCTTCAAATCTAGCCATCTTAATATTCCTTATTATTCGCTTAAATAGGTCATTTCGCTCAGTTCACTTGACTACCCTAACGCATTCAAGATGTCTGGATGGCTAAACTATCGCGTCAAACGACTCATTGAACAACCTCCAAATATTCATTTTGTTTATGAATTAAATTCATGTTTCTCAGCTCCCCATTAAATTTAATTAATCCATTTAGCCATCTAGATGTTTACAACTCACAAAAAGAGTCGTAGTTTAAGTCTTATAAACAGCGAGAAAGAACTCTGATGTAAGTAATTCAATCACGTAAAAGTATTGATAACGTTCAGAAAGCTTAAGGAATATGAGGGACACTCATGATAGAGCTAAAACATTTACGGACATTAGTAACGCTAAGGGATACGGGCTCGTTAACGGCAACCGCGACGTCATTGCATCTGACACAGTCTGCGCTGTCTCATCAACTCAAAGATTTGGAAGCGAGGCTTGGTGGACAGCTTTTTTTACGTAAGACTCGTCCGGTAAAATTCACGTCTGAAGGTGATATTTTGCTTAAACTGGCTGACGACATAATGCCTAGGATGGCAAAAGCAGAAAATGAGCTAGCAAGCTTAAAAGAAGATGTAAATGGTAGATTGCATATGGCGATTGAGTGTCACTCTTGCTTTCAATGGTTGATGCCAGCACTTAAGGAGTATCAGGTTACGTGGCCAAGTGTCACGTTAGACTTCTCTTCTGGCTTTGGTTTTGAACCTTTACCAGCACTGCTCGCGGGAGAGCTTGATTTGGTGATCACATCAGATATTCAACCACGATCTGAAGTGCACTATGAGCCACTATTTGATTTCGAAATGCGTTTGATTACTTCTACCCACTCCCCGCTCGCCCATAAAGAGATCATCGAGCCCAAAGATCTCATCAACGAAACGATGCTATCTTATCCCGTTCAAAAACAGCGCTTAGATGTCGTTAAACATTTTCTGAGCCCCGCAGGCGTTGAACCCGCAAAATGGAAGCAAGCAGATAATACGTTGATGCTAGTACAGATGGTATCTGCTGGGCTTGGCGTCGCAGCATTACCCAACTGGGCTATCAGTGAATTTTCTCGACAAGGTTTAATTACCAGCAAACCTTTAGGGGAAGGGTTATGGAGACGTTTATTCGCGGCAACAAGAAATGCAGAAAAAGATAAACATTACCTTCAAGCTTTTTTTAATACCGCTCGCCAGCAATGCAAAAGCCATCTTGATGGGATCAAGATGGCATAACACAAACCTAGTCAATAACAAGGCTACCTACATAACGTTTGCCATTAGAAAGTTTGCTAATAGAACGTTTACAAATAGATAGCTTGCCAATAAATAGTCTGCCAATAGAGAAAGGACTCTATCGGTATCACTGGCTTCAATTTGAAAAGCAAGCACTTTGAAAGCAAGCAGTTAATGAAGCGAATGAATCACGTTCTATTCACTAGTAGGACTTAAACTGATTGGTCAATGGATCATATTGATAGCCCAAACCATCAAGTTTGCCGACGACATTCTGTTCATCCATTTCATACATACTCACTAGCTCTTCAAAGCTATCACACTCTAAACGCAGTTTTTCATTCACAATGCCTAATAGAATACTGCTGTCTAGGCTTCCCACACTGCTCAATTCCATGATCACGCTCCTAGTGGATTTAGATACTTTAAGCGTAGACCGAATTTTAAGGTCATAATGTGACTTTTTGCGAAATATGATGAAAAATTTCGCAATTATCTCAAACGATAAAAAAGGCCTGTAAACCAATGGTTGCAGCCAACAACGTAAGGTTTGCAAGAGTCAGTTGTAACTTATTCGGAGACTGAGACAAAAATAGATGCCAGCACCAAATAACAATACCGATGATAAGTAGAGCAAAGCTTATTAATAAGCCTTGTGTCGCCAAAGCCAGTGACTCTTCATTGAGACTGTATGCGTGCAACAAGGTCGCCAGCACTACCAGCATACCGCTCAATACGCCAGCGACAGGTAAAATACGATGAAATGCGTCCAATCGAGAGCGAGCAATCAACAGTAACAACTGACCGAAGATCGCCCCTAATGTTCCAATATAGGCAAAATTCACAATCGATGCTGCGACTGATGGCTGCTCACTGATAACAATGCCAACGTAAGCGAGTGCAAGTCCGTTCGCTAGATAGAGCAACCATAACGGCCCTTTATCGCGGGTTTTATTGGTCTGAACCTTAGAGAAAAAATAGAATATCGCAAACACGACTAAGAAAGCTTCAATCTTAATCGAAGCTACTGCGAGCCAAAGTACACCGATCGCAGGCAGCATTTTATGCACTCTTCCTCGTTGACCTGGGCATATATCGCCTTTGACCAAAACTAGGGTTAACACTAGCTGTGCACCTAACAACATAGGCGCGAATGACATTAGAATAGACTCAACCATCTCAATTGCTTCGTAATTTGATTTTATAGGGGGCGGATCATATCAGAGTAAAAGGGTGAGTTCCTAATGGTTCTATTTCATCCATGTTCAATAACAGCGAAAAGCCCAGCAATTGGCTAATATCTCACCCATATCAACACATTTACCGTTATTTAATAGTCACAAGCTGTTTTAAAGTGTGCGAATTCCACCCTCCAAATAAGAATGAGATTCACTACCTTATTAGCATTAGTCAAAGATAAAAAACACCCAGAAAATCAAGGGGGATGTTCCACTAGCTACTCACATCACATATCGCTATAATTCCCGCCTCAAAGATCAGAGGTCAAAATATGTACAGCGATATCACTCCTATTCATCAATACAAAAAATACTGGGCCGAGTGCTACGGAACCGCACCCTTTTTGCCTACCAGTAGAAAGGAGATGGATGCTCTAGGTTGGGATAGCTGCGACATTATCATTGTCACAGGTGATGCTTATGTCGACCACCCAAGCTTCGGAATGGCTATCATCGGACGCCTTTTAGAAGCGCAAGGGTTCCGTGTTGGTATTATTGCTCAACCTAAATGGGACAATAAAGACGCGTTCATGAAGCTAGGTAAGCCAAATCTATTTTTTGGTATTACTGCGGGTAACATGGACTCGATGATCAACCGCTATACATCTGATCGTAAACTTCGCCATGATGATGCCTACACGCCAAATAATGAAGGCGGTAAACGTCCAGATCGTGCCACTTTGGTCTATTCACAGCGTTGTCGCGAAGCTTATAAAGAAGCGCCTATCGTACTCGGTGGTATTGAAGCGAGTTTGCGTCGTATCGCACACTACGATTACTGGTCTGATAAAGTCCGTCGCTCAGTGCTGTTTGATGCAAAAGCAGACATACTTCTTTTTGGTAACGCAGAACGTGCCCTTGTCGATATTGCTCACCGCTTAGCAAATGGCGAATCCATCGCGGATATGACCAATATTCGTGGTACGGCTGTTAATTTACCAGCGGAGCCGGAAGGTTTTAAAATCATTGACTCTTCTCGTATAGAAAAGCCGGGGAAAACCGCTTATGTTCCGGTTAACCCATACGAAGTTGAAACCCAGTGTGAAACAAATAAAGACGCTCAATCGTCACAAGATAAGCCTGTTGAAGTTGAAGCAAAACCGATTTATATAAGCCCTTCGCGCCACGATTCTAAAAATACAGCAATACGTTTACCTCCTTTCGAAAAGCTGAACAATGACCGAATTCTATATGCTCACGCTAGCCGTATTATGCACTTAGAAACGAATCCGCATTCTGGCCGAGCACTGATCCAACGCCACGCCAATCGCGAATTGTGGGTTAACCAAGCACCTATTCCTCTGACCACTGAAGAGATGGATTATGTGTTTGGGCTATTCTTCGCTCGAGTTCCGCACCCTATGTATCGCGGAGCTAAAATTCCAGCTTATGAGATGATCAAAACATCGATCAATATCATGCGTGGATGTTTTGGTGGCTGTTCATTCTGTTCAATTACTGAGCATGAAGGACGCATTATTCAAAACCGCTCGCAAGAGTCAATCATCAATGAGATGGAAGAGATCAGAGATAAAGTTCCAGGTTTCACAGGCACAATCTCGGATTTAGGTGGCCCTACCGCAAACATGTACCGTTTAGGCTGTTCAATACCTAAAGCAGAAGCGACTTGTCGCCGTCCTTCATGTGTCTTCCCTGTGATTTGTAATAAGCTCAATACCGATCATAAGCACACTATCGATCTTTATCGTGAAGCTCGTAAAGTGAAAGGCATAAAACGAATCATGATTGCATCTGGCGTTCGCTATGACCTTGCGATTCAATCGCCGGAATACGTGCGTGAACTGGTGACTCATCACGTTGGTGGCTATCTGAAAATTGCCCCTGAGCATACAGAGAAAGGGCCATTGGATCTGATGATGAAACCGGGCATGGGAAGCTATGACCGTTTCAAAGAGATGTTTGAGAAGTACAGTAAAGAAGCAGGTAAGAAGCAGTACCTGATTCCATACTTTATTTCGGCTCACCCAGGAACAGAAGATGAAGACATGCTTCATCTAGCTCAGTGGTTGAAGAAAAATAATTTTGAGTGTGACCAAGTACAAAACTTTTACCCATCACCGATGTGTAACGCAACGTCAATGTACTACTCAGAAACCAACCCACTGAAACGAGTGAAATATAAAAAACGCGAAGACGTCCCTGTACCTAAAGGGGAACGTCATCGTCGATTACACAAGGCTCTATTGCGCTACCATGATCCAGCAAACTGGCCGATCATTCGTGAAGCTCTGATTGAGATGGGGCAAAAACACTTAATTGGTGACAAGCCTCACTGTTTAGTGCCTGCTGAAGACTTAGAAACACAGACTCCAGCACAACGCCGTAAAACAGGGCGACATGGTGCAAACCGCTTTGCGACTAAACACTCAAAAGGTCAACCAGGATTGGGTGGTGAAAAAGAGCGTAAATCGCCAAATGGTCATTCGAAAAACAACCATTCACCAAGTAAGAATGGTAACGGTAAACCGACAGGTCAGCGTAACTCGGCAAATAATCAACAAGGTGAAAACCCAAGCCGAAGCAAGCAACGTCCTCAAGGTGCTAACCAAGCGAAAACGAATGGAAACCCACAAGGTGGAAATGCAAAACCGAAAGGAAATCGTAAGCCTAAACATCGTTAATGCTGCAAGCGGGCTCACTTCAGGTCTATAAATAATAAAAAGCGCAGAGAGATCTGCGCTTTTTTGTATCCGTAACATTAAATAACTTAAAGTTAAATTGCTAACACGAACTTGAAGCCTTGAACACCCATCGAGAACTCAATAAAAAGTTACTTATCATTCCCGCCAGTACACCTAACACTAAGGCGATATAGACATACCATCCATCGGGTCCAATCCACTCCAGGCTCAATTTAAACACCACAAAGTTAGGCACCGCAGAAATAGATGCTGCTAGAATAAATTTTTTCCATTGCTGCAAACGAGGAGCGTCTTCAACGTCACTAAATGTATAGATTCGATTTCCTAGCCAAGTCGTTGTAGCGGCACCAATGAAAGCTATAGTTCGAATCAGCATCAGATCCCAATGAAGGAATATATTCAACGTCGCAAAGATGGAGGCATCGACTATGAAGCCGATGCCTCCCACTACAGAAAACTTAATCAGTCGTTGTATCATTTTCAATCTTCATGCAGGTAAAAAGTGAACGCTTAGATACCGCGGTAAATTCCATTCTACAATTCAGCGATAAATCCTTAATAAGCGTTTCAACTGGCTCCATCTTTCCAATAAGGTAAAAGCGATCTAAGTTAAAGATCTGCTGATTCGAGGTAAACCGTTTAGCCTGCCCTTGACTATAAAACTGGCCAGAGAATGGTCGTTTACCTACATAAAAAGCAGGCGCACTGTCTTGGATTTGTTCAAAGATAACGCGATCACTTCTGCGCTCAGCTTTACCGAGATTAAGCATCAATAGTGCAATCATAAGTACTACAGGTAAAATACATGCGACCCCTGAAAACCACTTCAAATCTTTCTCTTTTATCAGCATAGCAATCATGAGACCAAGAGCGGGTATTCCTGGTAACACGTATGCAGGAAGAATATTTCCAGCCGCAGTAAAGAGTACTAATGGAGAGATCAACCAACATAATAAAAAACTAAACAGCCCATGGTGAGTGTTACCGACTTCTTTAATCATAGCTCGTCTTCGCCAAGCTAAAAACGGTAGAACAATAGACCAAGGAGCTGCTGCTTGTAGCCAGAAGACCCAAATCATCCCTTTCACTTCATCATGAGCAGAGCCGTATAGATCGCCCTCCCATCCACTGACGACGAAACGTTTAAAATGCTCCCCGACAATGAAGTAATCAATAAAACCGGGTGTTTTCAGTTCCGCTAAAATGTACCAAGGTAAAGCCACACACAGCATAGCAACTGAACCAAAGACAATTGGGAAACGACGCCAAAGCTCACGAAATCCATTCAGAAAACCATGTTGAAGTATAAGCCAAGGTAAAACTGCAATACCCATAATAACGATCGCTACGGGTCCTTTCGCCAGTAGTCCCATGGCCAGCCCTAAAAACCCGATTATTCCCCATGCAAATCCCGCTTTTGTTGCTTTGTTGTCGAGCCAGCAAAAGTAAAAACCGACCATGGCAATCGTCATCGCTAAGGTTAGTGCCATATCCGTCATAACGGCACCAGCCGCAATCGAGAAGATACCACAAGTAGCAAGCACAATACCGGAAACTAACCCACTCACACCCACTCTTCTCGCCATGTAAGCAATCAGAAGAATGGTGGCCACTCCTGCCAACCAATGCGGTGCTCTTACTGCAAATTCATTCAGCCCGAAAATTTGAATGCCGTAAGCACTCATCCATGTAAACAGCGGTGGTTTACCCCAAAAAGGAATCCCGTAATCAAATTGTGGCGTCAACCAATTGCCAGTTTCGACCATCAACCTTGCCATTTCACCGTAACGAGCTTCGGTCGTATCCATTAATGGGTAAGCGGCTAATGAAAGTAATCTGAGTAAAAGTGCAAAGCCAAGTAAAATCCAGAGGTGATTACGCTTGATGTCAACGTTCAGTTTCATGCCATCGCCTTTAAAAAAGTGGTGTGTTGTTTCGCTGGCTGTTCTGAAATTGATTGAACGAGATACAACGGCCTTGCTTTCGTTTCAATAAATATTCGACCTATGTACTCACCGAGTAACCCAATACTCAATAGTTGAATCCCACCAAGGCCAAGCATCACAACCATCATGGATGGGTAACCACTTACGGCTTCACCATACATGACTGTTTTCGTTACAATAATTGAACCGTATACAAAAGCAGTGCACGCAATCAGCGCACCAAGGACGGTCGCTATGCGTAATGGGCGGATTGAGAACGAAGTAATACCATCCATCGCTAACCCAAACAGCTTTAAATAATTCCATTTTGTTTCACCACAAAAGCGAGCATCACGTTCAAATTGCAGCGTAGATTGTTTAAAACCAGGCCATGAAAAAATGCCTTTCATATAGCGATTGCGCTCTGGTAAACGATTGATATGATCAACCACTTCACGGCTTAGTAAGCGAAAATCCCCAACATTTTCGGGCACTTTCAGCTGAGCCATTGAGTTTAAGACTCGGTAGAATGACGCAGCGGTAAAACGTTTAAACCAAGATTCCCCATGTCGATGACTGCGCTGCATATTGACCACATCAAAGCCTTTGCGCCACTCTTCCAGCATTGAAGGGATGAGCTCTGGTGGATCTTGCAGATCGGCATCAATGAGAATGACAGCAAGCCCTCGACAGTGCTCCAATCCAGCAGACATCGCCGCTTCTTTACCAAAGTTTCGACTCAGCCCTAAACTAATCACGTCGCAACCCGAAACAGGAAAGCTCTCCACTAACGCCTTACTATTATCAGAACTTCCATCATCGATATAAATTATTTCACAACGGTCATCTAAAGCATCAAGAACGGCAGTCAACCTAGAATGGCATTCAGGTAACACCTCTTGCTCATTGAAATAAGGCACAATAACCGAAAGTACTACTGGCTTGTCAAAGTAGTTTTTATGTAGTGTATTCATTCATGCAACAATCTATAAAATTGGATTTGTTTGCATTGTCTACTAGTCAATGTGGAAGATATGTCGTTGACATCTTTTTCACATCAAATCATGATCATAGGAAAGCACCTTTAAACGTAGATTTTAAAAATGAAGAAAGTACTGTTAGTTGAAGATAACCGAGAAGTCGCTGGCGTTTTATTTGATTACTTCGAATGCATTGGAATGGAACTGGATTACGCAGACAATGGCGAGCTAGGCTTACAACTGGCTCTCGAACAAAGCTTTGACATCATCATTCTTGATTTAATGCTACCGCGTATGGATGGGTTAACCGTTTGTAATCAACTGAGAGATAAAGGCAACTGCACTCCAATATTGATGTTAACCGCGCTAGATAACCGCGAAGATATGCTTAAAGGCTTTGAACATGGTGCTGATGACTACCTAACAAAACCTTTTGATTTAGACATCCTTGAAGCTCGAATGAATGCTTTAATCAATCGCTATCGTGGCAGTGTGGCAAGCACCAAAATGAGTTACGGTTCGCTGGTTATCGATCAAAAAACACATCAAGCTTACCGAGACTCCAAACGACTCTCACTAAATCCAACAACCTATACAATTCTTGAGTTATTGTGCCAACAAGCACCTGAAATTGTCACTCGCGAACAGATAGCAAACAAACTTTGGCAAGAAAACGAACCCAACAATGACGTTCTGAGAAGTCATATCTATCAATTAAGAAATCAGCTTGATAAGCCTTTTTCTTCCCCAATGTTAATTACAGTGCCAAAAGTAGGGTTTCGTTTGGAGGTAGCCAGTGATTAATACCTTTCGCTCCAGCACGAAAAGTTTAACGGGCAGGTTAGCTCTATTTTTCGCACTGCTATCGACCGTTGTCGGAGGAGTGAGTTACACCATTTTTTACAGTGCAATACATTGGTCAGAAGATAGAGTTGGCGAACGACGGATCATACTTGATCGTAACGAAGCTATTTCTCGTTATCAAGCTGGTGAAGATGGGGTCATCACCATTGATATATTAACAGATGCCTATAATGACTGGGATCTCATTCCGAAGGAGTACTTACCTTTCTTTCAAGATAAGACTTTTTTTCTAGGCGAAGTGGGTGACGATCCACATTCAAGAATGGTCTATGTAGGTGAGTTTTCAAAAAATGGCACTCAGTTTCCAATAATTCTCTTGAGTGAAATCGACAAAGTTGAACTTCAACTAGATGAAATTATTTTTTCTGTCTCTGTGGTCATGGGGCTTGTCACAACCTTGATGTTACTATTCGGCGCGCTACTATACCGACTTTCGAAACGTCTGATCGAACCAATTAATTCATTATCCAAACAACTAGAAACCAATAAAGGCAAAGTGGATCAAGCGTTTTCAATCAATAATGGCGCTGCTGTTGAGTTTAAATTGTTAGCCGATCAAATGAACCATTATCGGCATGAAATCAACTCTCTTTTGAAGCGGGAGCAGGCATTTGCACGCTACGCAAGCCATGAACTCAGAACACCACTGACTGTCGTTAGAGGCTCAAATAAACTATTGAGCCGTGGTGATAATAATGAATTTCAGACAAGACAGATCAAAAGAATCGATGATGCGGCGTATCAGATGTCAACCATGGTCGACGCCTTACTCGGTCTAGTGCGTTATGAACGTGACCATGATTCAGAGCCAATGCGAGAATTTAGTGAATCTGAACTCAAATCGATTCTTGACCAAAATTCGGAACAGGCCGTTTTAAAGCAAATAAATGTGGAATGCACCATTGAATCCTCACCTCAAATTCAAGCGACTACAGCGGTCATGAACATGATCATTGGCAATTTAGTACGAAATGCCATTGCAGCAACAAACCAAGGAGTTGTTGAAGTAAGGATGACGTCAGAATATCTAAACATTAAAGATCAAGGTGAAGGGCTAACTGAGAAGCCTTCCGCAGATGGACATGGCTTAGGCTTGCTCATTGTTGATGATTTATGTTCACGATATGGCTGGTCTTTCTCACTAAGCAACCATAAGAGCGGAGGCTGCGAAGCTGTCGTTACGTTTCCATCACTTCAAAAATCAATCCCCCTAGCCGACTCATAACTGATTATCGCTATCCGCTTATCTACATTAGCGGATAGCGGTAAATTGTATTCTATAATTATTGTTGGTTTACTCTTTAACCATACTACTAGATACTGTGCCCAACTTAGTTAAACATTTTGTTGTATGAAATTAGACAATAGCCCTATAACCCAACATCAATTTCAGAAAAGCACTTTCTTTCTTAAGCGTGATGACCAACTCCATTCCCATTTTTCAGGAAACAAAGCTCGTAAATTCATGAACATACTAGAGAGTGACTACCCTAAAGTCACCACTCTGATATCTTATGGATCTGCGCAGGCCAATTCATTCTATTCATTAGCGGCTCTGGCTCGAATAAAGGGTTGGTCTTTCGAGTTTTATGTTGATCATATTCCAGCATCGGTTAAAGCATATCCAAGAGGTAATTATCGTGGGGCGCTCGAACTTGGCGCCAATATTATTGATCTTTCCGAAGTCGCACCAGATCTGCATCCAAAATCTTATATTGAAGAGATTCGACAGCCAGCCGAAGAATGTTTGTATGTTGAAGAAGGTGGCCGATCTCCTCTCGCTGAATATGGCGTGAAGCAACTCGCAAGAGAGATACTGGGTTGGGTTCGATTTGAACCGAATCATAATTTCGTGGTTGCCCTACCTTCAGGGACGGGGACGACGGCACTCTATCTTCATAAGCATTTAAAAACACATAACATTCCTGTGATTACCTGTGCCTGTGTGGGTGGGAATGATTATCTGACAAGCCAGTTTGATGAATTAGGTGAAAGCGATCATCCAGAAATTTTGTCTCTGGATAAAAAGCACCACTTTGGCAAGCTCTATCAACAAGATTACCAAACGTGGCTAAATTTAGAGCAACAAACCGACATTGAATTCGACCTGCTCTATGACCCTCTCATGTGGCAATGCTTAGACCGATGGTGCGCAGAAAACCCAGAGAAAACCCTACTGTATATTCATCAAGGTGGGCTACTCGGTAATGAAACGATGTTGCCGCGCTATCAAAGAAAGTATCCACAACTCGCAAGCTCTATTGACAAGTAACCATGCTCACTTTAATGCTCCCTATTTGGATAAGGAGCATTCTATTAATGTTGACCCTAATTAGTTTGAGTCAATCGTGAGCAGCGCTTTATGCTCTTCAGTTTTAAGTTTTGTTTTGCTATCCATGATGAATACGCGGTTTGCTTGCACTTTATTAACCAATAGCGACGTTTTGATTGCTTTCGCTCGCTCCTGAGCCAATTCACCTAACTCTTGGTACGAGACGTCTTGTGCCGAAAGCAGTTGGTTGTATAAACTAATGGAAAGCGCTTTAGATATTTGTTCTGGCTCTGCGACTTTTTCCTGTAAAGTTAGACGCTCTTGAGCAAGATCTATTTTTAACTCTTCAACGGCTAACACTTCTAGTGCTTCTTTCAGCGGCCCAGTCTCTGGAATACGGCTCGCACTTAAATCTTCAGGAAGCCTAGCAAGACCACTTTTCTTTAATAGTTTCTGCTGTAACTCGTCTTCTGCTATTTTAGCCGAATCGTCTTTAATAGAGACGGAGCCTTCAACGCTAAGGTTTAGATTCGGCCTTGCATTGAGTGCTTTTGCGAGTAAAACAATTTTCTGTTCACCAGCCTCATTCAGCTCTGAAGTTCCCGGTTCAAATTCGACATAATCGAGCTCTTCATCACTGCCAACCATATCCGCTAATAATGAAAATGGAGCGGTAACCGCTTTCGTGATCAGGTTTTCCAAGACGGTTAAAATTGCACCGCCGAAGCTAAAGTCAGGGCTATTGACATCACCAGAGACTCCAAAACCAAGATCAATAACGCCATCCGTATCTTTCAACAACCCAATCGCAAGCGTGACAGGTAGACTCGTCGCAAGATCAGATTCACTACGTTTACCTAGCGTCAATTGATCCACAACAACGTTATTTTCGCCTTCCAAGATATTGTTTTCTAGACGGTAATTGATATCTATAGATAACTGACCTTTATCAATGTAATACCCCGCATAAAGCCCAGAATATGGACTCACCGATGTCAATTCAGCACTCTCTAATTTGAAATCCAAATCTAGATAAGGAGGCTGTGCTAGAGGGTTTACTTCTCCAAGGATGGTGACCGGTGCGTATTTATCAATTTTGCCTTTGATATCCACTTTCGCACGAGTTTGAGGATTGGATGAAATATGCTGAATACTGCCTTCTAGCATTTCAATTCCTGAAGCGAAGTTCGGAACCAATGAGTAATCAGCAAAAAAGGCAGAGCCATTTATAAACGCAATTTTATCAATATCAAGCGACAAGGTATTTTTATCACTACCTTGTTTTTCCTTAGAAGTAGAGGCTACAACCTGTGGTTCATCCGATTGAGAGGACGTTACTGAGGACGTTACTGAGGACGCTTTTTTTCCTTCTGTTTTTTGAGCTTCTGTTTTCTTACTTTCTGCTTCTACGCTCTCTTGTTTTTTCGTTATTTGACCAATATTAGTCAATCGATCTTTCGTTACAAGAACTTTAGCATACGGTTTGTTGAATAAAATAGTATCGATTTTCAACCGTTTTTTCTGCTGGTCAAAATGCAACGCTTCCAGCGACATACTCTCCCACTTAAGCAGAGGTTCTTTTTCAAGCACATCTTTTATGACTAAGTTATCTATTGAGCTTTGCCCTTGAAAAATAGCTTTACCTTTACTGTTGGCACTCAAGGAGCCTTGTGTACTGAGCGTACCGTTATCCACAATAAGGTTGAGATGCGGAGCGATGTAACGTTGAAACTGTGTCAGATCCAGCGATACAAGTTTCATTTGCGCCACAAAGTCTTCATTCATTAAGTCTGCCAAGCCTTCCACGCTGTATTGACCACGAGCTTTGGTCGGCGCTTTGTTAAACTCTGAGCCTATTGCTAAGTCAAGTTTATAATGAATAGGATCGGTTAAATCACTATTTAACGCACCCGTTTCAAAATCTAATGGAAAGATTCGCCAGTGCATATTGTCACTCACAAAACGATCTTCGAGGTTCAAATCTGCTTGTATAAGTGCAAATTTTTCCAGATGCACTCGCCATGCCGCATCTTGAGAAGTATCACTTTCTGAAGGTTCAGACGTAATGACATCCACCTGTTTTTGCTCTCGGTTAGTTGGAGTGAAATAACGAGGTAAGTCTACCCCCTTACTATTTAATGCTGCATCCCCCCATAAACCTGTAACCGATAATTTTTGAAGATCTACCTGTTTATCGGCAGTACTTATTTTAATACCATCAAGTGCCAGTTCATCCAATTTCACTTTGGGCTTACCATCATACTCAAACGCTAAATCATCGATAGAAAATCGCCCTTGATTAAGCTGAATATTGATTTGTTCTTGCAATTCACTCACAGAGAAATGTGAGTTGAAGTTAATGGCACCACGACTCAAATTAGCGCTGATGATATTTTCACTTAGCGGCCATAAGGGTGGTAACTGGATCGAAGATACCCCGATGTCGCCTTTTGCGAGTAGCGGCTGAAGTTGAAACTGCCCGTTAAATTCAATACGACTCTTATCGCTTCCAGACAGTTCTAGAACAAATTGGTTTGTCGATAGAGGCGTTGCAGCTGCACTCTTCTGCGAAGCATCAAAGACTTGGGCCTGAGTATCAAGTTCGTTTAGCTCAAAGTTAATGTCGTGATAGCCAAGCGTTACGCCTGTTTGTCTATCGTGAATGTCGATGGCAGCATTCGATAAGTTGATTCTCAGCGCTTTAAAGGGAAACACGTTTTCAACAGTCTGATTTGATTCTTCCTGCTGGATTTCAGAGGGGGTCTTTTGAGGTAAAGCCGCAATATGCTCAATAATGTCTGTAAAGTTAAACCTTGTCGACGCGCTACTTTGGCTTAATCTCGTCAGTTGAACTTGAGGCTCTATTAGAGAAAAATACTCTAATGTCGGCGTTAAGGTGATAATACTTTGCCAAAAATTAAACTGTGTTTTTAACTGCTTAAAATGAACAAAGCGATTGATTCCATCACTCTCTACGATCATGAAGTCATTAACTTCAATCCTCAGTAGAAAAGGATTCACTTTAATGTCTTGAACGCTAACATCACGCCCGATAAATTGGTGAAGCTGTTTTGGTAATTGAGACTCTATGGCAGCAGGTAAAGCTAAACCTATTAACAGTGCATAAGAAGCATAGGCCGCCACAATATAAGTACCGATTCGAATTGAACGGTGAGCCAACTTAAAACGTTTAATAGCCGCACTAAAGACACTTTTCATACCGTGATTCCTTGCCCTGGTATCCAGATTCTTGTTTATTTTTATGAAGATAGACTCTTGCCAATCAGTAGTAACAATATCTGATATCAGTTTGCTCAGCCAGTATTTAAGCCTAATACTCTGACTTAGGTATGCTTTCATCAGATCTCACACAGCATGCTATCAGCAGCTCGCTATGATAATACCAAGCGGATGAGTATAAGAGGTGTTACTGGAGACAGGTTTGCATTTCCTTACCGGCATAAAAAAAGACGCCCTAAGACGTCTTTCTTCAAAAATGTGGCGGTGAGTGAGGGAGTCGTACATTCAACCTATATAATTGAAAAATAAAGAGTTATATCAAGTCGACTTTCGGGAGTATACACTCTGTCATACATTTCATTTTTGCGAGATATATCACACAAAAATTCAATGCAAATACGAATAATATTTCATATCAATTACATTTTACTCGCACTAGGTTTTATCGAACCATCCACATGGATAATTTGTACATTGGAACCATCAATACGTCTATTTATATCTTTAAGATTGCTGATAGCAGCTTTGGTGTAACCAACATCAAGAACCAAATAAATTGCTCGCTTGCTTTTTTCTGCTTTTATATATTCTGGTAACTGTTTTAGTAGACCTTTTTTCAGCCCAGAAGTATTAGTGGATTTCTTCAGCTCAACTAAAACGCTATTTTCTCGATTCGTTCCGAACTTGAAGTCAATCGGGCCTCTTCCTGAATCGCACTCACGAGCAATCATTATGTTGTTAGCAACACAGTATGATTCAGCTATACCATAGAAGATTAGCTGTGCTGCACTTTCATGCTTCAGGGATCTATCACTGTTATACAGGAGTCTGCTCAGTCCGTTATCTTCGATGAGAGCCTTAAATCTATTGCATATTACAACAACCAGCTCTTCAACTTCGTGAATTGTTGGGCTATCACTTATCACCAACTCCAGTGGGTTTTTCTTCACCAGTTCACGTGTTGCTCGATACCAAACGTATTCTCCTGCTGGATCTTCAGAAAAATCATACTTCAAAGCAGGCTTAGCAATGTACTGAGCTATCAAGTCATCCAGTAACTCTGGATAATCTATGATCATCTTCTTAAGCTTCTCTTTACTAACGGTCTTCATTGCTTCTCGCCAAGAGTTACCAATAATTCCGTTTACTTTATTTCTAAGCTCTTGGTTATGTTTCGCTACAACATCCAGATTGTCCCAATCTAGCGCAACTGGTAAATCACGCAGTATGGATTTAGGAACAAGCAAGATGACATCACTTGTGTATGGGTTAGATGGCAATCCAGTCTGTTTGCAGTATTCAATTTCGCAATTAGGCCCAACAGGAAGATCACCAATTATCCGCTTGGTAAATGAAACAAGTTCATCTCGAATGATATTTGCGGTCATATCACTGATTCGGTCGGGTCCAAAGTCCCCTTCAAACATTCCCACCAACTCAAATAGTTCAGGATCGTCTTTACCTTTAGCAATAATCTTCTTGGCAGTAGTTAGCAGGCGCTTACGTAACTGAGGGCCGATACCAGATCCAGATGTTCCTTTCGATGAGTATCCTATACACAGACCTTTTACTTCATTCCCAGCGAGCATTTCATCTGCCTTTTTCCAAAAGACATCACCTTCAGAATCGCTTGCATGCAATATTTTGACTATCTTTTTAAAGTGTTCAGAAAATTTCTCATAACTTGCTACAAACTCTGGTATATCACAGTGTTTTAGCAAGTGTGGGTCGATAAATAACCTGGTATCCAGATCAATAATTGGGTCAAAAGCTCCGAAGCACTCTAACTGTTCGGAAGATACATCTAGTAACTCTGAAAGTGATTTGGCCATGTATGAGATTCTCCGTCACCAGGCACTACTACAGATAGTGGCTAACTTTTATACAATACCATATATAGGCAATGTCGATAGCCCTGATATTATTTTTAAACAACCATCACTCACATGGCATAAAAGCGTAGCAGATAGGAAAAAACCAATCCCGTATCTACATGCTTTACGGCTACTAACCTACCTTTTTTCAAATGACATTAACTGTGGATAAAATTTGCTTTAACTTTTCAATGTCCATCGCTGGCTTGTCTGTATGAAGCATCGCATGACAATTAGGACAAACTGGGATTAAGTCGTTGATCGGGTCGACTTGGTAGCTTTCGCCAATCGTCGCTAGCTCGACTTTATGATGGACATGGATAAAGCCCTTGCCTATCACACCGTATTTATTTTCAAAGTTAAGGTCACAGACTTGGCAGGTGGCACCATACTTTGCTATGCAAGCTGCTCTGGCTTTAGGGTTACGTTCATAAGCATTGATGGTAACTTGCTTTACCGCACCTTCCGTGAATTCTAAAGATGGGCCAGAGACTTCATCAGGGTAAACATGACTCACTGCTTGTTGTGCTAGTTTGGCTCTATATGAGTCCACCAACGCTCTAACATTATGATTCTTAACATTTGATTCAGTTAGTCGGTATTCAAGGTGCAGTTCAACGGACTGTATGATCTGTTCAAATTCAGATAAAGAAAGGTCTTCATAAAAGCGAGATAAAAAGATTTCATAGGACAAGGCACTCATCGCACGCTTGTATACTCTTCCTTCACGGAGTGCTTCAAAGATGCGCATGTAATTAGTCGCAGAAGTTTGATTCATATCCAATGAGCCAACCAGCTGCTCTAAGGCTTCATTTAGCGACACCTTTTGTAAAGCAAACAAACAACCTAGGTCATAGGCTTTCTGCAGTTGAGCTGATGTAGTCTCTTTGTTCATCATTAAAGTCCTTTTAATTTCGAGAAAATTACGGATGACAAAATATCTATGGCGTAAGGTCTAACTCACCGATTAAATCTGCTAAATATGGGGCATTTTTATTTGGTAAAAGATGTTGAATTGCAGCTGCACTAAAAGAGCTTTTACGGTTACAAAGGTTTTTTAACCTTTCCTTTGCCTCAGCTATACCATGGCGGTATTCATCATTTAAATCGGCATCATTAAGACCGAATGTTAATTTAAGAAGCATAATACTAGATTGAACATCTTTAATTGCTTGCAATCGGTGAGGTGTGATTGTTTCATGATCCAGGTTCAATAAGGTCTTAGAGAGTCTAACCTTTTCAAAACCGATAGGGTTTTCTTCATAGGTTACAGCCGATGAAGTTTGCCCCGTTTCAACCTCAAACGATAAAAGCTTCACATCATCTAAACAGCATGGGTCAAGAATTAAGTGATGAATGTAATCACAAGGAGCATCGATATCCCAGCAACGCATTGATTCATCATTGATAGGGAAGTAATCAACTTTGCCTCCTTCATCTCTTGCTCGGTTTGCAAAAATACATGCATAGCGATAATTATTTATATCGTATGCTTTCCACCAATATCCAGGGTGTTGCTGCTCACCTTGTTTTACAATTACGCCAGCAGCATCTTTGACCCTACCTTTTGGCCAATAGTGATCAATATCGAAGTCAGTCCCTATCTGAGGTGATTCTGTATACCAGCACTTTGCTCCAAATTCTGCTACAAAGGTTCTTTTTAAGGAGCTCCATTTATTACCTATAGCCTTTATTTCTGCACTCGGTTCAGCTGCACCTTTGACTCTATCGGACCACTGTTTTGATTTTTTGTCCCAGGTCTTCGTTTTACATTTTGCAAATTTAGATTTATCAATGTGCCTCATTCGAAGAGATCCTCATGTCTTTGAGAATGTTCTTAATCATCTGCTTTCGAGCTTCAACTGATGCTACTTCTTTACCGTATTCTAGGTATTTACTTCGAGCAATTAAAAACTGGCGATAGTCTTCATCAGGATGAATATAACCATATCCAAGTTGCTCAAGTTGAGTGTTGAGCTCCTCTAATCGTTCAGGGTTGCTATCTTCTGCAACTAAGTTCCTTCTTTCTCGAATGAGGTCTTGAGTACCGTTATCCAATGTTGTTAAAAGGCCGAACATATCGCTGGTTAAAATACCATTTACACTCATGCCTTTGGGGCTTTTTTTAGGGGTGTCGACGGAAATTTTTTGGCTGGCATCATTTCTTGATACAACCTGAATCTGTTCTCTATTTAACTCTGCAATAGCGAGAGGTTGGTGAGTGGTCATAATAATATGACTACCAAACCCCTCTGGAACGAATAACTCTAAAAATCTATGGTATTTTGCTGCCCAATAGGGGTTCAAGTGAGTATCAGGTTCATCGAGTAAAAATAATGCATCTCGTTTTGCCGTAAACTGAAGTAGCCCAAAGATAGTGAGTAGTTGTTGCTCACCTTCACTTAGCTCGCTAAAAACTACATTTTGATTAGATTTGGTTTGCTTTACTTGTATTTCGACTCTGTCCAGAACTCCAGATAGGTAGGTCGCTTCGAGGATTTTGAACAGATCCTCGGGACGCATATTTTTGGAAAGCTCATCTAGCTTGGATTTGCTAGGTAGGAAAAAGCTCACTACTTGCTTCTTTTTTACCCTTTTTGACAGTAAATCCGGTTGAGGTTCCTGTGTTTCAATAGGCCCAATAGAGTACTTTTTTACTAGCTCCAAAAAATCCCGTATAGCCCCTGTCGCTCCCCAGAAATCACTAGCATCATGACTCCCCCAACTAGCAGGCTTTGTTAAGTAGAATGTGGCTGATTCAAAGCTGGCTATTGATAACTCTTGTTTCAAAAATTTCGTTGCGTGTGGTACACCACGCGCGACAAAAAATGATAATAACGAAAACTGACTGTGGAAGGGTTTGGCATAAAAGAAAGGCCTAATGTTGTCTCGAATATTAGCCCCCACTTTAATGACTTGAAGATAAAAGTCTCTTCTTGAGTCAAAAAATAGTGACTCTAACCGATCACTTGGCCCCGAATAATAAGCAAAGATATTTCGAGGTAGAAAATGCGATAGGCCAGCTTTATCGCGCTTTACTATGGCAATATCGACATCTTGCCACTCAGAGATATTCCCAGGTGAATGTTCTTGAACCTTTATCTCATAGACCGATTCTCTCGATGTATCTACATTGATATCCAGCCAGGTTTCTAAACTAGCTTCACCAATTTTATACTTCATCTCGTAGGAAAATGGTGGGAGATTGCCTGTATCTAAATACTTAAATATTTGTACAATAGCCTCAATGATATTTGACTTCCCAGTGCCATTTTGACCTATGATGACTGTACGGTTCTCATCATCTGAAAACCGTATCCCAACACCTTTAAGGTTTTTAAACTCTGAATTTATTTTTAAGTATTGTAGTTTCATTATTTAATGAAAAACCCTGTTATTCCATCAACTGTTTTTTCTTCAATCTTATTATCACGAATTAGTTCACTTATCTCATTAAAAACTTCAGTCAGCGATAAATCAGGTGTTAGCTTGTTGAAAATATCCTGAGGGTTATGTGCAACGCCATCAGCAATGAGAGATTGAACAGGACTCAGGTTTCTATTAATGGTGGCGCTATGACTTTCTTTAGTTACTACTTTCTTAGCTCTGATCTTATTGGAAGGCTTTTTCTTTGCGGCTTTGCTTGCTAACGCAAGGGCTTCACGTTCGGCTTTAATGCGCTTAAGCAGAGCTTCGGCGCTGTTTTCACCGGTTATCAATTCAGGATTAGCGGCGCGCCAGTCAGCAGTCAGTTCTCCTCTGAAGACTTTGGCAAGTATCGACTGGGTGAGGTTATTAACACGGTCTTGCGCAAGGTTTACCTGTACTCCGACTTTATCGGCAAAGGTGAACAGTTCTTCGACTCGACGGACAATCTCGGTTTGTTGTGAAAGCTTTGGTACTTCAATGCGTACTGACATTATATGTTTGGAACCAACATTACCTTGATTTACACCACCTGTTTCACCTTCAAAAAACTGGTCACGAAATAAATTAGACCTAATAAATATATTTAGAAACGCAGGATCAATCTCTGTACGTGTAGGGACCAATCTTCCTACACGCTGATTAATTAAAATATCTTCTTCATCGCCAACTAAACAGCCAAAACCATAGTCTTTTTTAAACCTAGTACCTGTCATGCTAATCAGTGTATCTCCTTTTTTAGGAGAGAATTTCAAAAAGTCATTCGCAATATCATCCGAAACATAAGCAGGCGAGTTTTCTATAAATAAGTGACCATCTCTAATATTACCCAATTTAATTACTTGCCATTTATCAAGTTTTGTAAACCAGCCACTTTTAAAAGCAAAGCCATTTTGAAAGCTTGCTACATCTGATAACTTTTTAGATTGTGAAGTTAACTCTTCTGTCAATTTGCCACTAACTGCGGCGGATAGGACGGATTGGCGGAAAGATTTTAAGATAGCAGGAATGGCATCAAGGCGAGCTTTAGTGCTTTCTACTTGCGCCAATAGCTCATCCAACTTGTCTGCAATGATTTTTTGCTCAGCTAGTGGCGGGAGGTTAATTTTATAATCTTCGACGAACTTCTTAGGAACCCTTCGTAGACCTACTGCACCAGTCATGTTTTCAGCACCAGTTTGCAAAAAATCATAACTCTTGATTACAGCAAAAATATAATTAACGGAGATATCTTTGATTGCAGGGCGCAAAACATAAAATTCGGTACTACCTGCACCGATATCATTAGGCAGCTCTTTAACGATTGCTGCTTTTCCGTTTTCAAAGCAAGGGGTTACCTTGGCAAAAATCACATCACCAGTTGCGAAGTGAGTGTAGCCTTTTTTAATTTTATCCCACTGTCGTTCTTCGTAATTCAAAGTGCCATTGAAATCCGTAGGTGCAAGTGCCATAGGCACAAAACCCGCCACTTGATCCTCTAAATCTTTGTGTTTTGGATTGACGGTAACAACTTCAGATAAAGAAGTTTTTACCCACCCATCAGGAATCACTTGACTCATCCTTTCACCCCACCCGCTAATGACGCAGCCAGAGCTTCAAGATCCGCTAATGCGCCCTTCAGTTCCGTCATGGCTTCACCTGCGAGTTCCTCAGGGGTGCCTAATGTTGTGGCATCGACGCTGTTGGCATCTTTCAGCCAGCTAATATCTAGCGAGTCACCTTTGCTGTCACGGATATATTCACGAGAGAAACAGCGCCAACGACTACAAGTTAGGTTATCGTCAACACCTTGGTTTACCGCTGACTTTTCTGCTTCAACCTCTTCTGCATTGAATGACCACTCCCCTTCCTTACGCTCTGTAAGTGGCAGGTTATAAACAGCTTCAAATGGCTTTAGATGTTGCTCACCAAACGGGGTGCGCTTGCCAAAGTTGGGCATATTAGTACGTAGGTCATAGACCCAAGTGTTGATGGTGCAGTTTTCTTCTTGGTTCTTATCTTTGGCTGAGCCTTTAGTGAAGAACAGCACGTTGGTCTTCACGCCCGCGGCATAAAAGATACCGGTAGGTAAACGCAAAATAGTGTGCAGGTTGCACTTATTCATCAGATCCGTACGGATCTCGGTACCACGACCTGTTTCAAATAAGACGTTGTCAGGCAACACTACCGCCGCGCGGCCACCCGCTTTTAAGTTTCGGTAGATATGCTGTAAGAATGCCAACTGCTTATTAGTCGTGGGATAAGTTAGGTCTTTGCGCGTGATTGACGCATCGCCGCCTTTGCTAGTACCAAAAGGTGGATTAGCGAGGATAATATCGGACTTGGGTAGAGCGGTCCCCACTTCACCGAGAGAGTTACCTAGGTGCACGACACCTTCGTCGTCCCCTTCCATACCGTGTAGTAAACAGTTCATTAACGCTAAACGACGAGTAGATGGTACCAACTCAACACCAACAAAGGCGTGATTTTTTTGGAATGCTTGTTGTTTCCCGGTTAAATCAAACAGCTCATCTGTTTGGCCTTTAATATAACGGTCGGCCGCTATCAAGAAACCTGCGGTTCCTGCTGCGGGATCTTGAATCACTTCACCAGCCTGTGGGTTAATCACTCGCACCATCGAGTCGATCAGCGCACGAGGAGTGAAGTACTGACCTGCGCCTGATTTAGTCTCGTTGGCGTTCTTCTCTAGCAAGCCTTCATACAAGTCACCCAAGCCATCTTTTTGCGCACTGAACCAGTCAATAGAATCGAGTGACTTTATCAGCTGCTTTAAGTGGCGAGGCTCACGCAGGCGCGTTTGAGCATCAGCATAGATAGCCAAAATAAGTGGATCTGTAACAATTATTTTCTCGATGGTCTTTTCTGGGTCTTCAGGGTCTATTTCACGACGCTTACCTGTAGATAGTGCCATCAAGATATTTTTATAGTCATTCAATAAATTGATGCCATCTTTGTCGCTTAAGTCACTCCAGCGGCAGCCTTCTGGCAAGGTATGCTTGTTGAGTAGCCCTGCCTCGGTGTTCTCATGCACCATCTTAATGAACAGCAGCAAGACGAGCTCGGTAACGTAATCGGAATAGTTAATGCCATCGTCGCGCAATACATCACAGAGATTCCACAGCTTTTGGACGATGTAGCTATTGTTTAATTTACTTGAAGTGCTCATTTTATATTCTCAATTACTTAACTATGTTTCGATAGCCGCTCGTCGTTTTAACTCTTATCTGAATTCATTCACAACGAAGCGGGTAAACGTTCATTTACTGCAAATAATGCAAACCGTGACTGGTTAATGTCGTCATTCTACGGTCTACTTTTACTTTCGTGAGAAAGCCATATGTAACCATCGTTCTAACTTCTAGGTTGGTTACTTAGTTACTTGATTACCGTAATGCGGCTGATGCCGAAATCTTGCACAACCAAATTAATGTTTGCCGTATAGGTAACTAAAGATGCCGCTAAACAGCTCGAATCTCAACGTCGTTCTAGCTCAGGTAGATGCTCGATTATACGCATTGGCCGATGTATTGTAATTTGGTTTTCTAAACGTATTACGGTGTTTTTGCTTAGAAAACCATCAACCACTCTGCATAGCAGTAGAACTGCGATAAAAAGCCCTATAATTACTCACTAACCCGCTTGCCAAAGGTACTCATTCAGCTCATCAAGTATTGTATCGAGCTGGTCATCAAGCACACTGTTAAAGCGTTTCGCGCCACCCTGATCGGCAAAGCGGTGGTTAACGAAAGACTTATCGATCACCGCCTCATGGACCAACTGTTTAGCCAGACGTTCTAACCATTTGCGCTGATTAGGGTTCCAATTATGTTCACTGTAGATGCGTTGCATAGCATTAGTAACGCGTTGCTCAAACGGCACTAATGCCTCATTGATGGCGGCTTGCCTGATATAACCGATAATACTAGCGGCGATACCTTGGTTGGTATTTTTGCGCCATGCGCTTTTCAGATGGGCTTCGTTGTAACCGGCTTCATCGAGCAATAGCTTCACTTCTTTGAGTTGCTCGCGAGTGAGATCCTTAGGGCGATTGACGACAACCGATAATGCCGCCGATTGGTTGATATTTTGTCTGATAAACTGATTGAAGCTATCTAAGTAATCCGCTGGTTTTTCGTGGACGCCATAGGTTTGCTCACGACCGAGAAATTCATCTTTACCTTCATAGATCACCGGCATTTTGTCGCTTCCTGCGAGAAAACGTACTTCCGCCAGCTGACTAATTAGGCCTTGATGTTGCTTGAAAAATTGCGCAGCTTGTTTTGGCCCTATTTGATGAAGATGCTGATGGAGTTTGTCAGGTGCAACGCCCCATATTCCCTCAAGTTGATCTAACTTGGTTCTTAGCGCTGGTTTGTTCTCCGCTTTTTTAACGGCTTTGCGCATTACTCGCATGACTTTTTGCGTCAACTGATTCAACACATCATTAGCGTGGCTTGTACCAGCTTGCTCTAAGTAGGCATCATCGCTGATCTCATCCACCAGCTGCTCTAAGGTGATATTCGGATCTTTGACAATCGGTTTCATGGTGTTAACAGCTTCAAGTGCAATGTAGAGATCAACCGGATCATAGATTTTGAAGACCGTCTTACCTATTTCGTCACAGCGACGTGTCGCACGGCCCATCATCTGCTCGTACAGAATGCGCGACTTTACACGACGTAAGAACACTAGGTGGCAGATTTTAGGAACATCGATACCAGTAGTAAGTAGATCGACTGTCACGGCAATATTGGGGTAGCGCTCATTTTTATATTGGCGAATCAGCTGATCGACCTTATCGCTTTTTCCGGTAATTTTTGCAACGGCAGCCTGATTATAATCGCAACCATATATCTTGTTAAAAGCACTATCTAGCGCGGTTTTAACCATATCCGCATGCAGATCTGTGGTGCAGAATATGAGTGTTTTTTCATCGCCAAACGGGTCAAGTTCATTAACAAGCTGGTCGCAGATAACGTCATTAAACCCTTTGGTTATAACGCGGCGATTAAAAGATTCAACATCAAATTTAAGCTCATCGGCTAAGTCGGCTGATTCAACCTCTCCGGTTTGAGTATTAATCGCGGAGACGGTTGCGCCTTTCTCAAACTTAATGCCATTTTTGCTCAGTAGCGTTTCATAGCGAATCGGCGGTTCATGATCGATAAGCCAATCTTCCGCTACCGCTTCACGGTAAGTATAGGTATAGACCGGCTTACCGAAAATCTCGCTGGTGTGTTTGGCAGGAGTAGCCGTAAGGCCTATACGAACTGCATCAAAGTAATCGAGTACACGGCGATAGCTTGAGAGGTACTGGTTCGCATCACGGTGAGCAAGTTCTCCTTCTGTCATCTGCTGATCGAGTGCATAGCCCCTATGCGCCTCATCGACAATAATGCAATCAAACTGATCAAGTGCTGGTGGCGTATCAGACATAAAGATCCGCTTCACCATCGCTTGTACAGTGGCAACTTGGATGCGGGTTTCTGCTTCGCTGCTCATATCACCTAATTCGGCAATATTGTAGATAGAGGATAACGTTTTGTTCTGTTCTAGCTTTGCTTCATCGAAGGAGTCGCAGGCTTGATTGCCTAACGCGGTTCTATCGACTAAAAACAAAATACGTTTAAAGCGTTCGGCCTTAAGAAAGCGGTACATCAAGCCGATAATGGTTCGGGTTTTACCGGTACCAGTTGCCATCGCCAATAGGCATTGAGTTTTATCTTCCTCGAGGGCAGATTCTACCGCCACAATCGCTTTTTGCTGATAATCACGCAAGCCTAAGTAATCGAAACCCTCTTGCTGAAGCAACTTTTCTGCTTCATCTCTACTGCGCTTTAATTTATCGATAAGACCGTCAGGGGAGTGAAATTGCTGTAGCGGTCTTTTAGCATTGCTTGCTTTACGGGTATCGCGGAACCAAGTTCCAGAAAGCTCAGCTAGCTGTTTATTGAAAGATCGCCCATTGCAAGAGTAGACAAAAGGAATGTGGTAATGCCCCTCTTCCTCATCAGCCCAAGCTATGGTTCGGTTCTCTAAGTCCCATGCACCTTTTTGAGGTGAGTTGAGCTTATAACCTTTGGAGTAACGCTCTGCTTGAGAGACTTTGCCTGCAACATTGATGTTTTCTTGCTTAGCTTCAACCACGGCGATAGGAGTTAAACCACAAAACAGTACATAATCAGCACGGCCACTTTTTCCTTGATGTTTAGTTGGCCATTCAGCTATTGCGAGGTTTTTACCTTTTTCTGGTCTTACCCCTTTTCGATAATCTAAAACTTCTGAATCAGCTTCCCAGCCAGCATCGATAAGCTGTTGATCGATGAGGATGCGAGTAAGCTCTTCATTAAGAGTAAAGCGACTACTGGCAGTATTAGTGCGCTTATTTACATCTTTACGCTGCGCTTTAATCGCTTTGAGTGTTTCCTCTGTTTGCTCGGCTAACTGCTTTTGAAGCTTTGTAAGCTTGTTGTCAAATTCAGCTTTTTGTTTCGCTAGTGCCTGCTCATGCGATTTTGCCTGAACAGCCAGCTCTCTCGCCTCTACATCCATCTGTTCAGCAAGTACCGCGAATTCTTCTTTTTCTTGTTCAAGCAGAGAAGTGAGCTGCTGATTAGATTCTAGTTGTTCATTATTTTCGAGCAATTGGCTTTTAAGCTGTTGTATTTGAGTTTGTAGCTCAGTTAATTGCTTACTAGGGTCTTGAGGGATAACAAACTCACCCACTTTGAAATTGACGCCTTGCCTGCCAAAGGCTCGGTGGTACCAGATAGCAATATCACGAGCGACACGAAGACCAGACAATGCCGGTTTATGCTCGGTTTTAAACTGATGTACTGCTTGGTTACCCGCTTTACGCAGCCCATGGAACAGGCTGATAATTTGTGGCTCAAGACGTAGTTCACGGTTAATTCGAAAGAGGAGATCTGCTTGATTAGTTTTTTCGTCAAATTCAATGCTACAGCGCATCGCTAGGTCTTGTGCGATTGCTTCGGCAAACTGGCGCAGCTTAACCAATGTGGTATTGGGATCGCTAGAGAAAGCGCGTTCAGCACTTTGTGCTAGTTGCAGGAAGATGGGGTCATGTAACTCTAAAAAATAAAAATTACTTTGAATTCCATTCTCACCAACTTTAGACTTAGACATCACTGCTCCACGTGCATTTATTGATAACTATCAAACAACTACAAAGAAAACTGTTAATGATAGATACTAATTTGAAACTGACATCAAGTCAGTACTTATTTAACCTTCAAAAAACTCTTCATCGATTCGTTTGATATAAAACACTTGCTCGTCCCGGCTACCAATGTTGTAGCGAAGCATCAATTTTGCTAACTCTTTACCGTTGATTAGCACTATGCGCATACCTAGGTCTTTCGCTGTCTGAGTTGCTGATGAGGTAAACTCTGATGTGGTGATGAAAATACCTTTTTGTGCTTTCTTCAGATTAAGTGCTCCAAAGAAGTCTCGGATTTCACCTGCGCCAACATTGTTACCGTCAGCATAGACATAATGACCCCCACGAGGTGCTAGCCTCCAATTTCGTGGGTTAGCTTAAAGCCAGAGCCATAATTAGTGTGTCAAACAGCTAAATTTGGAGACTAGC
>NZ_VTYA01000060.1:0-1846 GCF_013114135.1 Vibrio sp. 03-59-1 | reverse complement strand
TATGAAATGAAGTCTTTTCTCTCTAGCAGCTTTAATCAAATTCAACTTGAGAAGATGCCTCCAGACCACTCCTAACGCCCAATTAAGGTGCGACAACGCTATAAAAACCAAGCTAAACCATTGCACCGTAAACACTAAATTCCAATCGAAGTGAAATCGCCACGCGTTGGGAGTCACTCTTAAATTGTTTGTTATGTTTATATCTTACAAGTAACTGTCTTTACAGGCATTACACACATAACGACTTCCTATCATTTGCCCGGTGTTAGATTGGTTGCATATTTCGCATAGGTTAAAAGTAGATTCGAATCCAAGTTTTAATTTTTTACCTTTCAATTCCTTGACTAGCTCCCAATTTACACCTGTTTGAGAAATCTTGGGCTTGTCAAGGCACTCAGAAGGCCCTTCGGACTCAATGTCATTATTATCCTTCAATAAAGCTTCACCTTTATCCTCAGCTAATGAAGGTTCTATTTTTCGATCACTTCCATATTTAACACTTTCTGTTGATTTGGCGCTATTATTTTTGATTGAGTGAACTATAGAAGCTCCAACAATGAAAACTGTACCGTTTAAGATAACAAGCAACGCTACGGCTTCATGAATCGAACTTTTTGCGGTACCAAACACCATAAACCCAAAAAGATAGGCTAGAACACCTAAAACTGAAAACAGTACAACCATAAAATTTCCTCATTAGTTAATTAGATAAAACATAACGCCGCGTTAAGTGGTGAGCAACGCAGACCACTGCACCTAAAGTATTGTGCCGTAAACACTAAATTCAAAGCAAACTAAAAATTCCGAGCGTTGGGAATCCGTCTTAAACGCT
Organism: Vibrio sp. 03-59-1; assembly: GCF_013114135.1. Classification (NCBI taxonomy): domain Bacteria; kingdom Pseudomonadati; phylum Pseudomonadota; class Gammaproteobacteria; order Vibrionales; family Vibrionaceae; genus Vibrio; species Vibrio sp. 03-59-1. The sequence goes on along the minus strand of NZ_VTYA01000060.1, from coordinate 1,014 downwards.
TTGTTATACGCATTTTTGCATGCGCTCAAATAGCTCCAAAATTTCATTCTCTACATCAACATTCTCGGCAACTTCCGCAATAGTTGCGTGTGCTAATAAGCAGAAAAAGCATGCCTCTTTATCAAGAAAATTAATGTCTTCTTCTGTTATGCGAAACTTTATTTTTTCACCATCAAAGCGATTTAGTATCTGTCTACTCATCCCGTGAGTAAAGCTGCCTAATATGTTTTTTACTTGCCCTTTAACGTACTGATTTAGAAATTTGAACTCTTCTTCTTTCTCTGATAGCTGATCAACCAATACACTGAGTGGTAGCCATTTTTTTTGAGTGTTGATTTTTTCAAGAACATCATGCTCTGATGCACAATTTAACAGCCAAACACCACGGATATACGCTTCAACACATGAACGATATAACGCCCAATTAAGGGGTGAACAACGACTCCACCCAAACCTAAAGCATTGTGCCATAAACACTAAATTTGAAGTAGAAGCAAAAATACCAAGCGTTGTGAATCCCTCTTAAATTGCTTGTTATGAGCGGGGTTAAGAGTTCGCTTTAACGTACTTTTTAACCTTTTTCATTGCCATTTGACGCTTAAGTGGTGAAAGATAGTCAATAAACAAGTTACCCGACAAATGATCTATCTCGTGCTGCATTACGATTGCTAGAAACTCATCACTTTCGATGGTAATCGGCTTACCTTCGCGATCTAACGCAGACACAATAACTGAAGTAAAACGCTCTACGTCTGCATAGTAATCAGGAACTGATAAACAGCCTTCTTGACCCAATGCTTTATCCGAGCCACTAACCACTTCAGGGTTGACCATAATTAACGGTTCATCTCGACTTTCTGAAAGGTCGATAATTACAACGGCCTCTTTTCGACCAACTTGAGTCGACGCCAAACCAATACCATTGTCAGTCGCATATAACGTTTCCAACATGTCGTCTATTAATGTTTGTACCGTCGAGAGATCTTGCACCTTTTCCGCTTTGACCTTAAGCCT
>NZ_VTYA01000059.1:0-1692 GCF_013114135.1 Vibrio sp. 03-59-1 | reverse complement strand
CAATACCAGTGGGGAATGTTCGAATATCAAAGGTTGACACACAATGCAGGGCTGGGGAAATTATGAGGGGATCCGTCAGCGCCCAATTAAGGTGCGACAACGCTGTAACATCCAAGCTAAGCCACTGCACCGTAAACACAAAATTCAAATCGGAGTGAAATCGGCAAGCGTTGGGAGTCACTCTTAAATTGTTTGTTAGTTGCCCTTACTCAAGGCTAGTGCTAACATTTGTACACACGAAAACTTAGGAGCCATTCATGGATACTAGAATTCAATTCCGTATTGATGACGAAATTAAACGCTTAGCTCAACAAATGGCGGAGAGCCAAGGTCGTACACTTAGCGATGCTTGCCGTGAGCTTACAGAGCAAATGGCGGAGCAACAACGAAAAACATTATCTCATGACTCTTGGATAACTGAACAAGTAAACTTAGCATTTGAGAAATTCGACTCCGGGAAAGCTACATTTGTTGATCATGACTCAGCAAAAACTAGAATGGCTGAACGAAAAGCTAAAATTCGCAATCGAGGCCATCAATGATTTTATGGGAAGAAGAATCATTGAATGATCGTGAGAAAATATTTGAATTTCTTTATGACTTCAACCCTGACGCAGCTGAAAAGACTGACGAAATCATTGAAGATAAAGTTGAAAACTTACTTGAACAACCTTTAATGGGTGTTCAACGAGATGGTATTCGAGGCCGATTACTAATTATCCCCGAAATCTCTATGATCATTTCATACTGGGTCGATGGTTCAATTATTCGTGTAATGCGAGTTCTACATCAAAAGCAAAAATTTCCTGCAAACTAATAGTTTCGCAGGGCAACTAACGCCGCGTTAAGTGGTGAGCAACGCATACCATTTCACCTAAAGTATTGTGCCGTAAACACTTAAGCCGAAGCAAACTGAAAATGCCGAGCGTTGGGAATCCGTCTTGAACGCTTTGTTAGGCTAAAAATCTGCGAGTAACTGTTTAGCTGTCTCACTTACCATTTCATTAATTTCACGCGAACCTTTTAGCTCCATTTCGATGACTGTTTTTAAACCAGACATGATATATATACCAAGCAGAATAACCATTTTAGGGTGCTTTAAAGCATTTTCTTGATAGTATGGTTTTGTATCGTCTTTCGCATACCAGCTTATAGTTTCAGCCCAAGCCTTTCTTTGGTTCTTATCTAATGAGTCTATGTGTTCTGCAAATGTGAAGTCTGTATTTTCAATACGGTGAGCCAAGTTGTTACGCAAAGAAGAGAGCATTTTAATAAATTTTCGTTCACTTGCGTCTAGCAGGTCTAAGTCCTTTGCCATTTTCAACTTGCCAGCCTGCTCATCTGACAAAGGAAGTCTTTCTATCGTTGGTCTAATACGATCATCGTCAATTTGAGTCAATAGTAACTCCGTAACCATCGCTTCAATAAAAGCATGCATTTTGATTACAAATGACCAATCATCATCTTCAAAAATTCGGAACAGGGTTTCTCTCTTTTGATCCAAAGCATAGAAAAGCTCACCATGACGCTTCAATAATAGCTTTTGAGCTTCCTTTTTCGATACATACATCGGACTTACCTCTTTTAGCCTAACGCCGCATTAAGGTGATGAGATGGTCTCCCCCTACCACTTCACATCGCTATCAGCCATGCTTGGAGTGTTCAGGTCCGAAGTAAAAGGAGAAGACCATG
>NZ_VTYA01000058.1:0-1697 GCF_013114135.1 Vibrio sp. 03-59-1 | reverse complement strand
TAGTCTCCAAATTTAGCTGTTTGACACACTAATTATGGCTCTGGCTTTAAGCTAACCCACGAAATTGGAGGCTAGCACCTCGTGGGGGTCATTATGTCTATGTGCTCGGAGGAAATATGGAAATTCAGAAGGCTCTAAAAACGGATTTAGGCGCAGTAACAAGGCTTGTTTCAGAGGTCTCTGCCAAGGATGTGCTTCCATTGCTTAATGAGCAAGGAAAGCAAGAATATAAGGACAGAGTATTACCTGACCTAGCGTCGACTCTAGATGATGAGAAGTTTTCATCAATTAAGGCGGTATCGGATGGGGAAGTTCTAGGTTTTGCCGCTTTGCGTGGTGGAAATTATCTAACCCATTTGTTTGTAGCAAATTCACAGCAGGGTTCAGGTTTAGGTCGTACTTTATTGAATCATTTGCTTAATCAGACAGACGCTCGTGAAGTTAGCCTACGTTCATCGGTGAATGCTGTTGGCTTTTACAATCGTAATGGTTTCGTAGCAACAGGTGATGAAGCAGAGTTCAACGGAATTCGGTTCGTGCCAATGTCTTTAGTGCGCACATAACAAGCAATTTAAGAGGGATTCACAACGCTTGGCACTTTTGCTTCTACTTCAAATTTAGTGTTTACGGTACAATGCGTTAAGTTGGGTGGAGGAGTTGTTCACCCCTTAATTGGGCGTTAGGCTTCAAATGGAGAACACATGAGAGTTTATCACTTCATGGCAAAGAAATATGCCATAGAAAATTTGGAAAAATCGAGACTAAAAATAGCAACGTTGGATAACTTGAATGACCCATTTGAGTTCTTTCCTAATGTAACCAATACATCTAATGAAGCTCTCGCTGACTTTAGGCATCATTTTGATGGGATTTTAGGTGTTTTGTGTTTCAGTAAACGGTTAGGGCATCCTGTTCAGTGGGCTCATTACGCCGATAATCACAGTGGTATCTGCTTTGAGTTCGAGATTCCTAAAAAGTATTTAAGCAAAATTAAATATGTAAGCTCTCCTATGAAAATTAGTCGTAACCGTGATGATTGGAAAAATAAGATACCTGCGGCAACTCTATGCAAATATAAAGGTTGGAGGTATGAGAGAGAATATCGTCTTCCATTGGATCTAAGATCGGATGAAATTCAACAAGATGACAATGGGTTACTTTTTATGCCTTTCTCTGATGAGCTAAAACTAGTAAATGTTTATAGTGGTCTAAAGTGTGTTTTATCCGAAGAAGAGCGTGCAATATTTCTAAAACATGAAATTTCAATAACCAAAATGTTACAAAGACCTAAATCATATACTTTGGTGCCTGAAGCCTAACAAAGCGTTTAAGACGGATTCCCAACGCTTGGCATTTTCGGCTTACTTCAGTCTAAGTGTTTATGTCACAATGGTTTAGGTTGGGTGGTAGCGTTGCTCACCACTTAACGCGGCGTTATACACAAAGGCTCATAAATCACTTATTTATCAGTCAATTGTTGCTTATTTGCAGTGAGAACGGATAATGTCGGGCTCTTCTTTACTCTAAATGTTGCTGATAATGCGCCTTGATAAATTTGTGTGTAAAAGCACTGAGTTAACAAAAACCGAAGCAATCCAACAGATTAATTCTGGCCGGGTTATGGTCAATGACGATGTTGTTATGAATGAGGCAACTCAAGTTCATGAAAATAATATGATATTGTTGAATGGTGTTAA
>NZ_VTYA01000057.1:0-1803 GCF_013114135.1 Vibrio sp. 03-59-1 | reverse complement strand
CCTCAAAAACTCGACGTTTGACGACGAAAAAGGACGGCGAAGACTGAGCAAGGACGTTGAGGAGGAATCGGAGAGTACACTATCTTTAATAGTGTACTCTTGTCCGGATTTCGGAAAAACCATCTGCTTTTTAATGGTCTTTGAGTTTTAGTTGTCCGTTTTCATTTAGCTCTACTTGTATCTTTCCATCCGCGAATTGCATCAGTAAAAAGTGAACTATGTCAGGTTCTCTAACAAAATCTTTCTTTTCCATTGTTAGTTCAAATGATCTTGTTTTCAGTGCTTCGGCCTCAATTGGTTTTATTCTTACGTTTTCTATTAAAGTCTTTTTCATCAGTAACTTACCTTTTTATCTTGTTTCATAACTGACGGTTATCGATTGTGATTTGTTTCTTTTTATTTTTGTTCTCGATCATATAGAAAAGAATAGTCTATACAACAGCACTGTTGACATGAAATATGTATACATTATACGCTTGGTTCAAATGTTATTTGCCAACTGTATACAAAGTGAGTTTTTATGATTGATAAGCTTAAGATCTCTATCCCGTTTAAGCGTGAGTTTGTTGTAAATACTCGTGTTTCAAAAACAGGTGAGTGTATTGAGTATGTAGACATCATTGAATGCTCACTTCGCGGTATAGGCTTGGAGGCTAAGTCAGTTCATTACGTGGGTGACGCTTTAGATAATCGTTATGAGGTTTCTGATTTACGTCATCCTTATGAGTCTTTACCAACTCACTTCACGGGTATGGCTTGTAAGATTTTTCAAGGCACAATTTGGCGCTCTCCTTGTATTGAGTTGAAATGTTCTCCTGCAAAAATTATTCAAGGGCATAACGTTTTTGGTTCAACATCAATTGCGCTTGGTTCGGATGAAATGCTTGCTGCTTTAAATGAAACTTATCCTTCTGTTTATGACATGCTTGATATTCCTAACGCGACACTTGATGCTATCGATGCAACATATTCAGCTCGTGTAAAAAACGATCTTCAAGCAAAGCAAGTAATTCAGTGTTTGAAAAATGTCTCTAATAATCAGATGCGTAAAAGTGTTCGTAATGAGCATGAAACGACTTGTTACTTTACTCAAGGCTCTCGACATTGTGACCGAAAAGTTTATTTAAAATATCCAGAGTTCAATAGTCAGCTTTCAAGGCTTCGTGCAATTCAAGCAACTGGTATTACAGAATATGATCGCGTTATTGACGTTATGTCTAATCCTCATTTAATTAATTTTGCTCGTAATCTTGCGCGTTTTGAGGCGGGTGCGCATCGTCGCTATCTTGATGCAATGGGAATTCCTAAAAAATTATATCCAGCAATTAAATATCAATACGAATATGAAAAAGACGGTAAATCACTAATACAAGACATTTGGTTAAAAGCATTTGCACCATTATTTCAAGCTTTGGAGGGACAGAGAATGAATATTTTTGATGATGAAGAAGTCCATAAGAAACTTAAACAGGTTTATTTTCGTACAACTCCAAAGGGAAATGTTAGTTATTCGAAAGCGGATAGGGTTTTTCGTTTCTATCGTTCGTTAGTTTCTGATGGTTATGAAGCAGTAAAAGGATCTTATTCATCAACCAGTACTTTTTATGATCATTTAAAAGAATTATTAACTGTCGGTTTCAGTAAGGCTCAAATTCAGAATTTACAAGGGCAGGGTAAAGATAATGTTATTCCTCTCTTACAAGTAATTGATGTTGATTTTTCTAATCAGCGTCCAGATTGGTACGTCGAGCCAGAAGTCGGCATGTTAAGTGAAAAATACGGATTTAATACAGCAAACGTAGT
>NZ_VTYA01000056.1:0-1827 GCF_013114135.1 Vibrio sp. 03-59-1 | reverse complement strand
ATAAATTAAACATGCGCCCACGCAAAAGGCTTGGGTATAGAATGCCAATGGAGTATATTCATGCCCACCTGTAGAAAGTGTCGCACTTCAAACTTGATACTAAGAGTGGCTCATTTTTGGTATTTCGCTGACGTGATAAACTCACCAAATGTCTCACACCATACAATGACCGTATTATATTTAGATACATCGATACCTTTCGGTATTTTGACCGCAAAGTTTTCGAAAGTCTTAACATTACCAATGCGAACCATACTGTCTTTTAATCGATTAAAATCAGATTCAGTTTCGACAAACTCGGTTGACAGGTACAGCTTATAATCAGGACCGGGCGCAAGGCTTCCAGTTAATGTGATGTACTCTGGACCAACTGCTACCTGACCTTCACCCCAATGAAAAGAGTCACTATCCTTGAGGTCTTTTTTGAACATCGCGGAAAACTGTGCTTGGGAAGATAATTGAGTGACTTCAGACTCAGTTGGAGATGTTGGTGCAATAAGAATCGGCAGCATATAAATGCCCAAACCAACACCGAATGCCCCCACAGACAAGTGAGTGACTAAAAGTAATATAATTGTCTTTATTTTCATAGCTGTCCCTTCCTTAGTAACAACTTATCTTACCAACAAAACAGATACTTGAAATAACAATTGTGTCTTCATATGAAATGAAGCCTTTTCTCTCTAGCCGCTTTAATCAAATTCAACTTGAGAAGATGCCTCCAGAGCACTCCTAACGCCGCGTTAAGTGGTGAGCAACGCAGACCACCCTACCTAAACCATTGTGACATAAACACTAAAACCAAAGTAAGCCGAAAATGCCAAGCGTTGGGAATCCGTCTTAAACGCTTTGTTATATGCCTTCTGCGATGATGTTTCTAATTTCTCGAATAAAGTCATGCTTTTGAGTGAGAGAGTCTGAATGAAGCCTTACACGATGAAGCGTTATTCCAGCAACATCAAAAAACTTATTTTTCTTATTATCCCTAATAGTAGCCTCTGCGGTGTCATGATAAACACTATCAACTTCGAAGAAAAATTTAGGCGTATAGTCAACTGGGTCATAAATGACAAAGTCGATAATTGCTTTGAAGAAATAATCACGTTCACCGGTGGTTAAAGACGCTTTAATCTCTTCGAAATCGAATAAATTACTAACGGCGACATTTGGGTAAATAAAAAAATTAGGGAACACGCCTTTCAGTGCTTGGTTAAAAATCCGTTCTTGCTCACTCTTAAAAAGAGGTACTAACCAGTCCGTTCGCGCAAATTTTGCTTTTTGGGATACTGTTCTATTTGTAAGTGAATCTTTGGGGTTTACCGAGGGCACTTTATAATTTATTGCAGCCTCGTTGTGGGAGCATAGACGAGAAAAATTCTTCGCCTCTGACTCGCTTTGTGCAAGCGAAGCTTCGAAACCAATAGACTCCATTTTATTCAAACCTTCATTTGAAACACCAATGTAACCCGAGACTTGAAGCTTTAGGTACTCAGAGCACAAAGCTGACACCAAAACGTCTTTTTCATTTCGCGCGTATTTTATGAACTCACTTTCTAGTAAACCTGATATTTGTGTCCACTCTACACCGTTGCTTTTCAATACTACTTGTTCAGTTTTCACTAGTCCTAAAATTTCAGCCCAAGACTGTGAAGCCAATAAGGTATAGAACTTTTCCATTATTTCTCCAAATTTAAACTAGGCATATAACGCCGCGTTAAGTGGTGAGCAACGCTACCACTGCACTCAAGACATTATGCCATAAACACTGATGCATATCTTTGAACTAAAGCCACCAAGCGTTGGGAGTCCGTCTTAAACGCTTTGTTA
>NZ_VTYA01000055.1:0-1921 GCF_013114135.1 Vibrio sp. 03-59-1 | reverse complement strand
TGACTCCCAACGCTTGCCGATTTCACTCCGATTTGAATTTTGTGTTTACGGTGCAGTGGCTTAGCTTGGGTGTTACAGCGTTGTCGCACCTTAATTGGGCGTTAGTTTCTATGAGGTAATAATGACTTTAAACGATTTAACAGTGGACTTCTCTCATGTTGAAAGAGAAAAGTTGCTATCGAGCTGGATATGGCTGATCGGCGAGAGAAAGTTACCAATCTTAATAAGCTCCAGTGGCGATGCTTTTGTTCAAGATATTGATGATGGGTCAATTTCGTTTTTAGATACAGGTTCACCGGCATTGGACGTTGTAGCAAGTAGTTATGATGAGTTTAGTTCTCTTTTATCAAATAAAGAGTTTGTTGTTAACTATCTTGCGGTAGCTATGGTGGGTGATCTTATTCAAAGTGGAAAGAAACTTAAATCTGGTGAGATTTATAGCTTAATTAAGCCTTGTGCTTTAGGTGGAGAATATAGCTTCGACAATATTGAACCATGTGATGTGGATGTACACTTTTCAATATTAGGTCAGTTGACTGAACGGGTTTGTCAATTGCCTCAAGGGGCGTAGGACGAAAAGTTTGAAGTTCGAAACTAACAAACAATTTAAGAGTGACTCCTAACGCTTGCCGATTTTACTCTGATTTGAAATTTGTGTTTACGGTGCAATGGTTTAGCTTGGATGTTATAGCGTTGTCGCACCTTAATTGGGCGTTAGAAGCTTCGATAAAACTTTGAATTATAGTAACTATTTATCTTAGTTCGATTGGTTCTAAATTTCGTTTCAATCATAGTATAATTGCTCGCATTAAGATGATTATGTGAAAGTTCAAATGAGAAAAATTTATGTAACTGAAGGGGATTCATCCTCTAAAAAAGGCAAAGTAGCTTATCCTAAACTGGTTTTGTGTGAAAAGTGTGTAGGTGAGTACATTGTTATCAGCGAAGGCAAGCGAACTTATGATGCTTGCGTCAAATGTGGTTCTAGTGAATAAGTAATTACGTCTTTCGAACCCAAAATTCTAGGTTCTACATAACGGTTAAGAACGCTTCTAACAAACAATTTAAGAGTGACTCCTAACGCTTGCCGATTTTACTCCGATTTGAATTTAGTGTTTACGGTGCAATGACTTAGCTTGGGTGTTATAGCGTTATCGCACCTTAATTGGGCGTTATGTGCTTTCGCTATAATTTACGCCTTGTATTTATTGGTGATTTTAGTTAATACCGATTTCGTAGGCTTACGAAAATTTGCTAAAATACTTTGTTTCATTATGCTGTAAACAATTCCATCAACGTATATCATGCAGTAACCTCGCTCGTACAACTCATCTATCAATTGTTCAATTATCGAATCTTTTAGGGTTATACGACCAGATATATCTTTTATTTGCTCTCTTGTTAATGCAAATCTTCCTTTTGATTTTCCTCTGAATTCGCTGTTGTATATCTCTATTGTAATGTCAGCCATTTCTTCCGCAGTTCTATGTGTCATGTGTAATCCTAATGTGATTTTTTAATTGTTAAGTAGTTTAATACATAAAAACCAAAAGGTCAACATGTAGATCTATAGGTACTTAAAAGTGATCTATAGATCGGATAATTTAGCTTGTGCACATTACTTAAAGGGTAAAAAAACAGTTGGCTGCGGCTCGTTTCTCGCGCATTATAGCCAACTATCATTTTCTGCTTAGCGAGGCGTTAGGTACTTTGAGGAAACCGGGAGAATAGTATCAATTATCAAGAATTAGCATCTACAATAATGCGTTGAGATTATGTATGCGAAATCCCAAGTGAAACATGAGAATTAGCAATACGTCTTGGATTCAAGTACGAAGTGCGACACCTCTGAACATAAAAACAGTAAGGTGCGATAATCATGAAGTCTGCTCCCGCCAAGAAGTAAAAAACATGAAATATT
>NZ_VTYA01000054.1:0-1924 GCF_013114135.1 Vibrio sp. 03-59-1 | reverse complement strand
ATGCGTTAACACTATCCCAAAATAAACAAAAGGCTCTGAAATGTGGGAGCAGAAACTTCTACGCTTATATTTGACAAAGGGGGTCATATCAACGCCGCGTTAAGGCGTGACGATGCGCTTGCCATACTGTGAGCGAAGCGAAACCGGCAAGCGTTGAGGATCGCTCTTAAACGCTTTGTTATAAATCCAATTTCACGAAACCTAAAGCTTCCTGAACTTCTAGCACAGTATTTTGAGCTTTTCTGTCATTGCTAATTAACGCTAGCTCACTGGAAACCAACAAACCATAGTTATTTGTTAACCTTTTCACATCTTCAATAAACGGTTCATCAAAGTTTGAACCGATTGTTTCGTCAGATATTCTACGTGAAATTTGCCCTGCCCCGGAGTGTGTTAATCCATTTAAAGTTCGCCATAAATGTTTCTTGGCTGTTGATAGACCCTTGCCTTTTTTCTCTTCGATTTCACTTACCAGTGCCCCAAATGGTTTTTCAAATTTGTCTCTTCTAAGTCGATCAATATCTTTTGCATCTGAGCAGTAGTAAAACCACAAACCTTTTACATAACTTTCAAAAAGACACCTTAATAGAGCACTTGCTGAACTATAAAGCTGAAGTTCAAGTAACGTTAAAATTGAGCGGTAATGTTCCATGCATATTGAATAATACGAGCTTGCAATCATGACCTTGTCGGTACGTGGTAGCTCAATATGGTTTAGCGCTTCCTCTAGTTGAAGCAAATTATTCTTCGATTTTTTCATAACTTCACTCGGATTTATAACGCCCAATTAAGGTGCGACAACGCTATAAAACCCAAACTAAACCATTGCACCGTAAACACAAATTTCAAACCGGAGTGAAATCGCCAAGCGTTAGGAGTCACTCTTAAATTGTTTGTTATATTGCCCGCACGACAGAGCCAAGTTTAGCGCCAAGATGCTGAATTAATTACAAATCTACTGGCTTTGAACTCAGAAGTAAAATGGACAGCTCGAAACTCAATCATAGACAACAAAACGCACTTGACTAAGAAGCGAAATTAACTGGAATTGGAGTCATTCGAAGAGCCAGAATAGCAAAGAATTCGAGCGAGTAACCTGACAGCAAAGTGCGCTGAAGCCACGATTTTCAATGAAGTTCCCACCAAAAAGAAACCGCGCAAAATGAACTAGAGCCAACAAAACTTACTAACGAGGAGACTTGCGTGACGTTGCAGCTAATTAACAGTCAAACTTTCTACGTGCGATGGTCATTTTGATGGCATTTTTCACGAAAAGAACAGGTGTGTAGTTCGGACGCAGAACAAAGATAAACGGATAATTTAACCCCTTGAATCTTATGCAATATAACGCCCAATTAAGGTGCGACAACGCTATAACACCCAAGCTAAACCATTGCACCGTAAACACTAAATTCAAACCGGAGTGAAATCGCCAAGCGTTAGGAGTCACTCTTAAATTGTTTGTTATGTGACATTTCTGCGCTGTGACTCTTTTTGATATTTTGACTCTCGATGCAACCAAATCCCCCAATACACAAAGAACATGAAAGCCGAGAAAACAAAATAATTAAGAACTTGTTCGCTTAAGTATTCAAAAAGAGTTTCCGCCGATGATGATGAGTACTGAAGAAGTACATTGAATATGATGTAGAACGTAGTTATCAAGAAGCAACTTTTGAAGATCCAAGCAAGAAAACCCTGCTCTCTTACTTTTTGCCAGTGTTCAAACATTTGATTTTTCATACAACACCTTATTTACCAATAACATAGTTATAAACTCCCTAACATTACGGATCTATCGACTTTCTCAGCTGGTCACATAACGCCCAATTAAGGTGCGACAACGCTGTAACACCCAAGCTAAGCCACTGCACCGTAAACACAAAATTCAAATCGGAGTGAAATCGGCAAGCGTTGGGAGTCA
>NZ_VTYA01000053.1:0-1948 GCF_013114135.1 Vibrio sp. 03-59-1 | reverse complement strand
TCTTTTGCCTCGATAGCTCAGTCGGTAGAGCAGAGGATTGAAAATCCTCGTGTCGGTGGTTCGATTCCGCCTCGAGGCACCATTATTTGGTGCTTAGCATGAAAATGCTGACACAGATAATTCCCCTTTAGTTCAGTTGGTAGAACGGCGGACTGTTAATCCGTATGTCGCAAGTTCAAGTCTTGCAAGGGGAGCCATTTTTAAAAGCCAAGTCGAAAGACTTGGCTTTTTTCATATCTGAACTAAATTGATCCCAATAGGCCCTCGCCTTCTCTATCGATGCTATCCCTTTACTAATAAAGCTCTGAGTATGCAGCTCTCGCCACTTACGTAATCCTCCGTCACCAAAATCACTTATCCGCAGCCAATATTTCTATTTAAAATATTCACTCCTTACGAAAGCAAACATCAAAACATTGCTCATTAATTAAGACGGTAGCTTGGGTGATTTTCTATAGTCTACAATTCAAAAATGAACACTAATAAGATAGACATACTAAAGCGCTCGATAATCACAATTAAAAGTGAACTATTACGCACTCTTTACTTGTTTGTTTACTGTATTTAAGCATAAATAACTCAGTAACCCTCCCCTTCTTACCTCATATTCACTATGCATTTAATGACCAAAATGCCTACAAACAGCCCATTAAGTATAGAAAATCAGCAAACAACATTTTTTTTGCAATTTAATGTTGACCTAGAACGTGAAAAGCCTTTTAATACACCTCGTTGCCCGGATAGCTCAGTCGGTAGAGCAGAGGATTGAAAATCCTCGTGTCGGTGGTTCGATTCCGCCTCCGGGCACCACATTCATTTTGTTGGTGTTAGATTGAAAAATCAAAATACGAGCATAGAATAAATTAAGAATACAATGTGCCGACTTAGCTCAGTAGGTAGAGCAACTGACTTGTAATCAGTAGGTCACCAGTTCGACTCCGGTAGTCGGCACCATTCTTAATTAGATACAACCTGTTCCCTTTTAGTTCAGTTGGTAGAACGCCGGACTGTTAATCCGTATGTCGCTGGTTCAAGTCCAGCAAAGGGAGCCACATTAAGTAGCTAGCGTTAGTAACAAACGATAGCGAAAAGAAATTAGTGCCGACTTAGCTCAGTAGGTAGAGCAACTGACTTGTAATCAGTAGGTCACCAGTTCGACTCCGGTAGTCGGCACCATTTTTCATGATTGAAAAATCATAAGCGTTGTTGCTATAAAACAAACCTGTTCCCTTTTAGTTCAGTTGGTAGAACGCCGGACTGTTAATCCGTATGTCGCTGGTTCAAGTCCAGCAAAGGGAGCCACATTTAAGAAACCACTTCTCATGAAGTGGTTTTTTTTCGCCTAAAGAAAATAGCTGCAACACTTCACACTTGAACATCACTCATACGCCTCTGTATGAGCCTAGCAACGATTTTTTTCATAATAGACCAAGTTATATAACCTAAATTAGCCACAAGCCATAGAGGCCGTTATAGTGATATAACCGCTATTTCCAAGCTCGAAGTAGACCATAAATATTAAATGCGAATAGTACCAATGCCGTTAATTTACTACTCAAACTTATCCACTAACGAAAACAGAGCGTCTTTATTCTACTTTCGCATTGAGAATGATCATTCTAAGCCTTACAAACACAATCAATTCATACCTTGTAGATTTTGAAGCTCCTATTAACAAGGTTGTTCTGGCGAACCAATCCATTGGGTTGAGGTCTGGAGAGTATAGTGGGATATTAAGGATCGTAAGATTACTAAAATGGTCAACATGCCTGCTAGCCATTGTCTAATGGCCACTGAGCGTTACGAAAAGAATAGCGTCAGAGTAGCTTCTAAGGACAACGATAGAGACTGTCTCAATTTCTGTGTAATTGCCTAAACTAAGCCTTAAAGGCTAAGGATAGGCAATATGAACAAGAAAGAGCTTGAAGCTTTCGCCAAGGAAGCAGCA
>NZ_VTYA01000052.1:0-2094 GCF_013114135.1 Vibrio sp. 03-59-1 | reverse complement strand
GTAACAACTAACCATTCCAACTGGAATATCATCGACTGTAATCAATTGTGAGTCTAAACCCGATAAAAGACGCTGAAATGAAGAGTGTTTAAACTGTTCTAAGGATGGGTGTGAATATGGGAAATATGGACCATTAAACTTAGTCCATTCGTCATTTGAGATAACCAAGGCATGGATAAACTCCAGCTCATGTTCTCTTGCAGGTCTAATATTTACTTCCATTTCTTACGCGAAACTCCTTGATTCTTTGTAGCAAACTAACGCCCAATTAAGGTGCGACAACGCTATAACACCCAAGCTAAACCATTACGCCGTAAACACAAAATTCAAATCGGAGTGAAATCGCCACGCGTTGGGAGTCACTCTTAAATGTTATGATTGTGGTCGGGGAATCATATATTCGTAAAAAGACACACCACTTTCATTTACTAGCTGCTCTATAAAGCCTAACTTTTTAAGCAAGTTAGCTGAAGCAACATTAGATGTTTCAACGCCACCAACAAGCTTTGACCAAGACTCAGTTTTAACTATTTCTTCGATAAAACTTTTCAGTAACTCACTCGCTAACCCTTTACCCCAATACTCTTCACTGAGTAAGTAACCTATATGCGCATCACTTTCATTCCCTACATAGGCGAACAGAAAACCGATTAACTCTTGCGCCTCGGATTCTACTTGAAGCAACCGACTCTCCGACAACATTCGGTCGAGCCAAACTATCGCCAATTCAGAGGAAGTAATACCATTAAAATATGGAGGTAAATTCTCAACAACTAATGGAGTTAGAATATTAGGAATCTGTTCGATCAGAACTGAGCGCTCAGTTAACGAAAGATCACCTGAGACTTCAGTTACTCTCAACCTATGAGTTTCAAATGATATTGTCATAGAATCTGCCTATTTCGATAAAAATCATAACTCCGCGTTAAGTGGCGAGCAACGCTACCACTGCACTCAAGACATTATGTCATAAACACTGATGCATATCTTTGAACTAAAGCCACCAAGCGTTGGGAGTCCGTCTTAAACGCTTTGTTATATTGCCCGCACGATAGAGCCAAGTTTAGCGCCAAGGTGCTGAATTGGCTACAAATCTACTGGCTTTGAACTCAGAAGTAAAACGGATAGTTCGAAACTCAACTATAAACAACGAAATGCACTGGCTAAGAAGCGAAATGAGCTGAAATTAGCGTCATTCGATTAGCCTAAATGACAAAGAATTCGAGCGACAAACCTGACGGCAAAGTCCGCTGAAGCCACAATTTTCAATGCAGCACCCACGAAAAAGAAGCCGCGCAAAATGAACTTGAGCCAGCAAAACTTACTAACGAGGAGACTTGCGTGACGTTGCTGCTAATTAACCGACACGCATTCTACGTGCGATGGTCATTTTGATGGCAACTTTCACGAAACGAACAGGTATGTAGCTCGAACGCAGAACAAAGATAAACGGATATTTTAACCCTTTAAATCTTATGCAATATAACGCCGCGTTAAGTGGTGAGCAACGCAGACCACCTGACCTAAGCCATTGTGCCGTAAACACTAAATTCAAAGCAAACCGAAAATGCCAAGCGTTGGGAATCCGTCTTAAACGCTTTGTTATAACTCAGTTTCATCGATGTACTCGATTTGCTTAGTCACAGAAGCTGCTACAACTATTGAAAAAACAACGGCGATTGAAATTCTAATAAACGTAGATGGAATGATAGATTGTGTAAAAATGATAAATGGACCAGCGAAACCACCACATATTGCCCCTACATAAGCTCGCCTTCCACTCCATTTCATTAGCGAACCACATTCAACACAGCGATACTTCGTCCAATGAGCACTGAAAAAAAACCAGCTACATGCAACATTTTTCTGGCACTTGGGACATTGTCTAGATTTCATAATAGCCTCGTAATATTAACCTAAGCTGATATGAAACTACCCAACTAAAGAAACATCAAACCTTCTGGTTCAGATTTCGAGTGAGTTCATGAGTTATAACGCCGCATTAAGGTGATGAGATGGTCTCCCCCTACCACTTCACATCGCTATCAGCCATGCTTGGAGTGTTCAGGTCCGAAGTAAAAGGAGAAGACCATG
>NZ_VTYA01000051.1:0-2108 GCF_013114135.1 Vibrio sp. 03-59-1 | reverse complement strand
CCATTTGTTCGAAGTGTGTGTTTGGCGATATTCATTAGATCAAAGACAGCGATGCGCGTCTACCTCATTGTTTTTACGGTTAATTATGAGGGGATTCGCAAGAACAGGGCGTTAGGGCACAGGGCGAAATGGACAGAATCGTAGAATTAATCAAACAAGATCCAGTTAGGGTTAACGCTTTGAAGTGTGTATCTCAATTGGGTTTACCTCAATGCTATATTGCAGCAGGTTTCGTCCGAAATCTTGTGTGGGATGCATTACATGGTTTTCAGGTGGCGACACCATTGAATGATGCTGATGTTATCTATTTCGCACCTGACGAGCGAGATCCTAGTGCATATTTATACTATGAAGCTCAGCTTAAACAGGTAATGCCGGAAATTAATTGGCAAGTTCGAAATCAGGCAATAATGCACACTCGCAATGGTGACTTACCTTATACAAGTTCACTGGACGCTATGAGCTACTGGCCAGAGAAAGAAACGGCAATTGGTATCCGACAAGTTGCTCCCGAAAAGTACGAATGCATATCAGCTTTTGGGTATGAATCATTATTTGGTTACTGTGTCACGCATAACCCGAAAAGGTCACAAGAAACATTTAAAAGTCGTGTAAATTCAAAAGGGTGGTTAGTAAAGTGGTCATCTTTGATAACTGTGCCCTAACAAACAATTTAAGAGTGACTCCTAACGCTTGGCGAGTTCACTTTGATTTGAATTTAGTGTTTACGGTGAAATGGTTTAGTTTGGGTTTTATAGCGTTGTCGCACCTTAATTGGGCGTTATACGAACTCGAAAAATTTAACATGGAGAGTGAATTGAAAGATTATGAAGTTTATCTGTTCGATATGGACGGAACATTAGTAAATTCAGAGCCTTTAAAGGGCAAAGCGTTAGCATTAGCGTGTTTGGATTATGGCGCACACGTAGACCACAACATTTACAAAGATGTTATGGGTGAAAGCTGGCAGGTTGTAACGGGTCACTTTTTTGAAAATGCAGGTATTGCTCCTGACTTAACAGAGTTTAATTGCTACTTTCGAACTCATTACGAACAGATGCTCAATGATGATCTTGAGCTAAATGTTGGGGCTAAGGCTTACATAGAACAGTTAAAACTAGCAGGTAAAAAGTGTGGAGTTGTTAGTTCAGCAGCAACATGGATGGTGGATAATATTTTAGCCTCGTTGCAGCTAGAGAATGCTTTTGACCTTGTTATCACGCAGGAGCACGTAACTAAGCATAAACCTGATCCTGAAGCCTATACTTTAGCTCTTGGTAAATTAGCTGCTTCACCTGACCAAACCATTGTGTTTGAAGATTCCACAGCGGGTATCCGTGCTGGTAAATCTAGTGGCTGTGACGTCATTGCTGTTAAGCATGACTTTAATGGTAAAAATGATCTAAGCGGTGCATTTAAAGCAATCAGCACATATGAGGAAATGTTCGTATAACAAACAATTTAAGAGTGACTCCTAACGCTTGGCGAGTCTACTTTGATTTGAATTTTGTGTTTACGGTGCAATGGTTTAGTTTGGGTGTTATAGCGTTGTCGCACCTTAATTGGGCGTTATATTGCATGAGAATCAAAGGGTTAAATTATCCGTTTCTCTTTGTTCTGCGTTCAAGCTACACACCTGTTCGTTTCGTGAAAGTTGCCATCAAAATGACCATCGCACGTAGAAAGTGTGTCGGCTAATTAGCTGCAACGTCATGCAAGTCTCCTCGCTAGTAAATTTTGCTGGCTCAAGTTCATTTTGCGCGGCTTCTTTTTTGTGGGAACTTCATTGAAAGTTGTGGCTTAAACGCACTTTGTTGTCAGGTTTCTCGCTCGAATTCTTTGTCACTTTGGCTAATCGAACTTCTCTAATCTCAACTCATTTCGTTTCTTAGCCAAGTGCATTTTATTGTCTATGATTGAACTCAGAACTATCCATTTTACTTCTGAGTTCAAAGCCAGTAGATTTGTAGCAAATTCAGCACCTTGACGCTGAACTTGGCTCTGTCGTGCGGGCAATATAACAAAGCGTTTAAGACGGACTCCCAACGCTTGGCGGCTTTAGTTCAAAGATATGCATCAGTGTTTATGGCATAATGTCTTGAGTGCAG